>CAIYYQ010000262.1 GCA_903930505.1 Methanobacteriota archaeon | reverse complement strand
ACAATATTTTTTAAGCATGCTAACCTTGGTCTTCGCAATAGCAAGCATTATCGCAGGGATTTTCACCGCATACTTCGGATCTGGGAAAAGTAGAGCCGTCGGAGCAATCCTGATTATCATCGGGCTTTTAGTCGGTGTCATTTTCCTCTGGGGAACAGCATCTATATTATCGTTCCTTGGACTGCCACCGGACATCATCAACTTCAAAGATATAATCGTCAACGGTATCGTTGCGGTGATCGGTGCGATCATTGGCGCCTTAATTGCCTTAGGGATATTCCTTTTGGCGATCATGAAAGCTTAAATCATCTCTAAAAAATACTCGTGCACCCGAAGATCCGTTGTGAGCTCTGGGTGAAACGACAAGGCTAGGAAACGATGTTGCCTAGCCGCCACAATTTTTTTATCAAGTTTTGCAAGGATTTCACAGTTGCCTCCTACTTTTGTGATCACTGGCGCACGGATAAAGACAGCAGTATACGGATTTGAGAATCCATGAAAATCAAGGATGCATTCGCAGGATTTTTTTTGCCGTCCGAATGCGTTCCGTTGCACCTCAATATCCATCGCTGCCAACGCAGTAACTTTGGCATCTTCATTATCAATGATTTTTTTTGCAAGTAATACGCAGCCAGCACATGTTCCCATGATCGCAAGAGTATCATCGTTGATCCGGTTGTAGATACGTTCAAAAAGACCAGAACGAACCAATGTCCGGGAAATCGTCGTGCTTTCTCCTCCAGGAATAATAAGCGCATCAACCTTGTCAAGGTCTTGTTTCTGTCGAATAAGGTTAACAGATCCTTTGGTCTTAGTTTCTTTAAAAAAACGTGTCATTGCATCGAAATGTTCTGAGACTGCGCCTTGAATTGATAATACGCCAACGCAGACGATTATTACCAGCCTCTTTCTTGTAAGAGTTGTTCTTTTGGTATGGTTTCAATCTCGATTCCGTTCATCGCTTCTCCAAGGCCTTTACTGACTGTTGCAATCACTTTTGGGTCATCGTAGTTTGCAACTGCTTCGACGATTGCTTTTGCGCGTTTTTTTGGGTTTTCTGATTTGAAGATGCCGGATCCGACGAAGACGCCGTCGCTTCCAAGTTGCATCATGATGGCAGCATCAGCAGGGGTTGCAATACCGCCTGCTGCGAAGTTTACAACAGGGAGTCGCTGGATTTCTTTGATTTCTTTGAGGATATCTATTATCTCTTTTTTCACTGTTCCATAGGGGTATTGTTCAAAAACAATGGTGTTATTTTGAATTGTTGTGATGTTGGTGAGTGTTTTTAGGGAGTTCACGTAGCTTATTGAATATTCTTCTGCGAGTTTTTGAAGACCGTTTTTGTCCATTTCTTTTAACTGATGAATCATCGATGTAACCATGCGTTGATGACGGATTGCTTCGATGATATTTCCGGTTCCTGCTTCGCCTTTGGTTCTGATCATTGCTGCTCCTTCCCAGATGCGTCTTGTTGCTTCGCCAAGGTTTCTGCATCCGCAGACAAACGGGATTGTGAACTGTCGTTTGTCAACGTGGTAGAAGGGATCTGCTGGGGTAAGTACCTCTGATTCATCGATCATATCGACTCCAAGTGATTCAAGGGCTTGTGCTTCGACGAAATGGCCTATACGAACTTTTGCCATCACTGGGATGCTTACCGTATCCATGATTTGTTGAATGATTGTTGGGTCTGCCATGCGGGCGACGCCGCCATGTGCGCGTATATCTGCAGGAACTCGTTCAAGTGCCATGACTGCGACCGCTCCCGCTTCTTCAGCGATGCGTGCTTGATCTGCATTGACGACATCCATGATGACGCCGCCTTTTTGCATTTTCGCAAATCCTCGTTTTACGAGGGTTGTCCCATGTCGAAGTTTGGTGATATCAAGTGTTTTCATAGTTTATCTACCCCTGGAGGAGTAACAGATTTCAATTGGGGGATATAGACGACCCTTTCTTAAGGACTGTGGTAGTACTTAAAAATATTGGTTTATTGATTTATATGGGGGATTTTAAAAAAAATAAAAAGAGTAGTTTTCCCTTTTTTATAATCAAAAAAGAAAAAACCACAGTGTGTTGAGATTTTTTCTTTATTAGAATCGTTTTGGTCGATGTTTCTGGTAACAATCCCTGCAGTACACAGGTTTGCTTCCATCTGGTTTGAACGGAACTTGGGTTTGCTTTCCACACTCAGAGCACGTGACATCGTGCATTTCTCGAGGGCCTCGGTCAAAACTCCGTCCTTGCCCACCATGTTCTCTTTCCATATTATTTTCTTCCTTTTTTTGTTTCCGACTCCATATGATGGGGTCGTTGTTTCGTGTAATGAACAATAAGTATATAATCGTATTGCACCCCAGGAGAATGCCCCTTTTATCCTTGTGAAAAAAAATCGTAGGATAACGTTCCTATTCCAGCGATTCTCCAAATTTTTTCCGAAATGTATTAAATCAACAGTGCGTTACCAATAAAAAAAATACACACAGGAGAAAAGGAAAAATGGTTGAATTTGAGGTTATTACCGCAGAGGAAGTAAAATTTGGGAAAAACAACTTTATTGAGGTTGCTCGCAAGAAAGCAGTTGCTGAAGGAACCGATCGAGAGTTTATTTCTATTTCCCGAGGGTTTTATCTTCCGGATGGTACAAAGAAATGGAAATCATCGATTACTCTTCCGGATGAGAACGATAAAAGAGATAAAATCGCTGAGCTTGTGAAAACGCTGTAACTGTATTTTCAGATTCTGACAAGGATTTTATTCGTCAAAATCAAAATTTTTCTTAAAGAGTATCAGGTAGCTTTCAAGCACCCGTATGTTGAAAACAGCTATTGTTTTTATGAGGATAGTTGTTTATAATATTCTCATTGCTATAAATGACGGAAGTTTTATAGGGCCGGTTGCCCCTGTGTTAGAACGATTCATTTTCACCCTAACGGTCGAGGGTTTCTCTCCTTAATCTTTAATGAAACAAAGAACTTTAATTTATAGAAAATTTAATATATAATAACGATGTATATTGCATTTTACAAAAGTAAAAAAATAAGGAGATAAACAAAAATGAAAAATCAAAAAAAAATTACCTTATTGGAGGCTAGTTTTCGTACACAACTTTTTGCGATATCTTTAATCGCACTAATGATCCTCACTGCAATCCCTATAACCGCAGGTATAACCAAAGGAACACCTCAACTCAGCAATACTGAACCAAAAACGCTGAACCCAGAAAAAATAACCGAGGAAAAAGCAACAGAAAAAGAGGTGGTATCATCCTCCAAAATCGAGGAAAAACCAGCAGAAAAACAGGTAATACAACCTTCCAAACCACTTGACACATCAAAGGAATTACTGCAACCTTCATCATCAGAACCTGCTCGTACATTCGCAGACATGGCAAAGTTGCTGGACAAATGTGACTATGCCCCTGGAGAAATCCTTGTAAAATTCAAACCAGGCATCAATGTTCAAACTTCTGAAACGGCAATAAAAGCAAGTAAACAGATAGCATCCGGTGATCGATCGATTGCCGCAGTACTCTCTGCCGAACCCGTGTTTTCTTCGACGCTCTTTGGAAAGGATACTGACAAAAAGAGCATGGATGACCTTGCTCAATGGGTAAAAATTTCAGTAAATAAAAATGTTGATATTTTAGCACAAGTAAAATACTATCAAAAATCTATGCTTGTGGAAGCAGTTCAGCCAAACTACCTCGTGACCGCTTATATGGAACCAAACGACCCATATTATCATAGTAACGGGAGTTGGGGACAATCGTATCCCGATATGTGGGGATTGCACCGTATTGAGATGAGCCGTGCATGGGATGTGACCACGGGAAATAAAAGTGTTGTTGTCGCTGTGCTTGATACCGGTGTTGATTACTCCCTTGGGGAACTTCAGAAGAACATGTGGCGTAACCAAGATGAAATCCCCTGGAACGGAATCGACGATGACCATGACGGGTTTGTCGATAACATCTATGGGGCTGATTTTGTAGGTTCAAACGCCTATGAACCAAAACCTGATGGTGATCCTATAGATGATATGGGCCATGGGACCCATTGCGCAGGGACGATTGCTGCAGTAGGCAATAACAATCTTGGTGTTGTCGGTGTGAACTGGCAGGCGCAGATCATGGCAGTCAAAGGCCTTGATCGATCCGGGGGAGGTTTAACAGATACGCTTGCTGATGCATTTGTCTGGGCTGTAAATCAAGGTGCCAATGTGATTAGTAACAGCTGGGGAATGGGTACACGAACGCCCTCAAACCCTATTTTTGAGACTGTAGTGCATTACGCGACTGCTCATGGACGCATCGTGGTATTTGCTGCAGGAAACAGTCATGATGACGTCCAATACTATAGTCCGCAGAACATGGATGAAGTGATCGCGGTTGCTGCCGTTGACCCGTATGATCAGCAGGCATCGTTTACGAACTGGGGCGAACAGGTTGCAGTCTGCGCCCCCGGGGTGAATATTCTTTCTCTTCGTGCGACTTATACTGATATGTATGGTGATGGTTCACATACTGTGGGAGAAAACTACATTCGCGCAAATGGGACCAGCATGGCGTGTCCGCATGTCGCAGGATTAGCAGCGCTTCTATTGTCACAAGATCCGAACCTAACGCCAGCGATGATTAAAAACATCCTTAAAGAAACCGGTGACCCGGTAAACTCCTTCAGACCCATCGGATTACGAATAAACGCTGCTGATGCCTTAAACCGAGTAAAGGCAGCCGTCGCACAGATTAACCTTCCAGACTGGGCTGACATGAAAGGAACCATGATGATCCAAGGGACTGCGAATGGCGTCTTGTTTGAATCCTATACTCTTGAATATGGGACTGGATACAATCCAAATTCCTGGACTCAAATAACAAGTTCAACCGTACCGGTGACTAATGGAGTGTTAGGTTCTTTTGATGTCAGTGGCCTCGCAGAGGGAACGTACACGCTTCACCTTAATGTGTTCTATGATATGGGTCTTGTGAAAACCTTTTCCCATTTGATCGTGGTAAACAATATACAGAACACCTATGTCGTTGGTGAAACCAGCGGCCCCGGGATTGATTTTACCTTGATTCAGGATGCAGTGAACGCCTCAGGAAAAAATGATGTCGTTTTTGTCCGCAGCGGAGTCTATCAACAATTAGTAAAGGTAGACAGACCGATGCATCTCCTTGGTGAAAACCAGGATACAACATTTATTGACGGTGGACATACTGCACATATCATAATCACTATCACCGCTAATGAGGTGACGATAGATGGATTCACGCTTCGAAACACGGGCCCAAATACAAATTGGGGAGGCTCATTGGATGCTGGAATTGTTGTCTCCGGTGATAAGGACTTGATCACTGGGAATCGGTTTTTTGATGCCTCAGTTGGGATCGGTGTGTCTGGTGGATTGGAGACAACAATCGTTGATAATGTGTTTCAATCTCGTTTTGGTGGCTGTGGGATTTATTTCGGTGTTACTTCGAGAAATAGTATTCAAAATAATATATTTTATGGGCCGTTCACTGGAATCTATGCCGCGAATTCCGATCATAATGTAATCCGTGGTAATATATTCACAGGAAATAATTCAGATACAGACGTGGGTATCATTTTTTTCCAGGGTACTTGTTGTAACATTGTTGAGAATAACATAATTCAGAATTACGGTTATGGTGCTTTTTCTGGAGCAGGTATACTCTGTTTCTTTTCTGCGCAGAATCTGATTGCCGGTAATCGAATTGAGGGAAACGGCGATGGGATCGAAATTGCGTTTTTAGCAGATGAAAATACCATAGTTAACAATCTTTTTTTGAAGAATCTAGGGTACGGTGTGTATATACCCCCGGATCTTGCGGGTTGGCTTGGTGGTCACAATTGTCTTTTTTATCACAATAATTTCATCGATAACGGTGTGAATGCGTATGATCCCTCCTACAATAACATGTGGTATAACAGCACGCTTGAGGAAGGGAACTACTGGAGTGATTTACCGTTCTACCATGACGATTTTCCGTTAGAGCATCCATATCCCCGGGGTTCCGCTGATTTCTACATATGCGCGGAGAGCTCACTATATCATGGATATGTTGGTGATCTGATATCATTCACAGGATCTGCAGATGACGGCATCTCCCCGTATAGCTGGACATGGGACCTCGGCGATGGAACAATCTCCAATGAACAGAACCCAGCACATACGTACACCCAGGTTGGAAGATATACCATCACGCTCACGGTCACAGATCATGAAGGCGATACCCTATCTGATACGATTTATGTATGGATAGGTATTCCTCTTATTGCCGATACCCACGGACCCTATACAGAATCCGCTGGCATACCAATCCAGTTCACAGGCTCAGCGATTGGAGGGGTCGCACCATACATGTGGCAATGGTCTTTTGATGATTATACTATTTCCAGCGAACAAAACCCAACCCATACCTTTTACGGACAATGGATTTATAATATTTCCCTGACGGTGGTTGACGCTCTCGGGACAATCGCAACCAATACAACAACCGTAACAACAATTATTTCGGCACCTCCACCTCCCATCATTGCAGATGCTTATGGACCGTATAGTGGCATTGTCGGCCTACCCATTCAATTTTCTGGCTCCGCAACTGGGGGGGGACCACCGTATAGTTGTTATTGGTATTTCGGTGATGGAACCTATTCCAGAGAACAAAACGCAGCCCATGTCTATCGTACAAGCGGAGTATACGATGTACTCTTTGAGGTCTACGATTCCGTAGGTAGTAATAGTAGCTATGATTTAACAAATGTAACAATAGAATGCGGTATTGTTTCTGCATATGGACCGTATACCGGATCTGTCGATGAAGAGATACACTTCACTGGCTCAATATTTGGAGGCATTGGACCATACATCTGGAACTGGGATTTCGGTGATGGAAACACAACGTCATACGAAAACATCGATAACGTTACCTCCATCACTCACACGTACACCGTAGGAGGTGAATATGGCATAACCTTAACAGTGATCGATCTTTTTGGTAACACTGCTAATTATACTACCGCAGCATTTATCCCAGAAGCAGGATCCTTGATTGTAGATGTCAGGGGACCTTATACGAGTATTGTTGGCGAGACAATTCAGTTCATTGGTAATGTTTACGGCGGTGTTAGCCCGTATACCTGGTATTGGGATTTCGGAGACGGCCAAACCGCTGATGAACAAAACCCATGTCACACCTACAGCGTCATCGGTAACTACACCGTCACCCTCATAGTAACCGATAATAATGGATCGAGCGACAGCGATTCAACTCTTGCAACGATAAATGGGCTTCTGCAAGCGAATGCGAATGGTCCGTATTATGGTAACGCTGGTAACTTTGTCTACTTTGTCGGCTCGGCAACTGGCGGATACCCACCATACAACTGGTTTTGGGATTTCGGCGATGGAACCAATGTCTCTGAATATAATCCATCACATATCTATGCTCACAGAGGTACATATACAGTTACCCTGACAGTAACCGATAGTCATGGTGCTAGCGTAGTGAGCACCACTACCGTTAATATTATGGTGGAAGCAGATGTGCACGGTCCATACTCTGGCTATGTGAATGTACCAATCCAGTTTATAGGTTCAGTCAGCGGTGGTGCGGGGCCATATATCTGGTTTTGGGATTTCGGCGATGAAAACACAACATCGTATGAAAGCATTGATGATACTACTTTTGTCACTTATGTTTATACCGGGGAGGGTGAATATGGTATAACCTTAACAGTGATCGACCTTTTCGGCAACATCACTATTGCTACTACCGTGGTATCTATCAGCGAACTAGAACCGTTAATTGTGAATATCGAAGGACCATCTTCGGGATATTGGTATGTACCGATCACCTTCACAGGAGTCGTCACCGGTGGTGTATCACCTTATACCTATTCTTGGAACTTCGGCGATAATTCCCTGACTATACCAGGAGAGTTTCCAACTATTACGCATAGCTATATCTTTGCGGGTACGTTTACCATTGTTTTGACTATTACCGACTCTTTAGGGAATACAGTTGAAAGCAACCATCTCACCTGCGTCATTAGCCAATTACTTCCGGAGTCGCCGACGGTAGCCCACTGCAATGCATACAATGACCATCCAAATGATATGAACAAAGGTATTGGGCGGATCCGCTGGAGCACACCAGGTGGTGTTCTCCAAACATTCACTGCTACGTCCACACAGATTATCCCCGGCGATATTTACTATAAGTTCTTCTTTGGCGATGGAACAGATAGCGGATGGCTAGGACCGTACACGAGCGGGCAAGTCGCGACTGCGACTCATGATTTCAATAATATCGGATACTTCAATGTCACCGCGGTCGCAAAAGTCAGTAAACAAACCAGTGATTCCTCAGTACCATTGACGGTAAGGATGTATAAACTCGGTGATGTAAACGGTGATGGACGCGTCACGTTCGCGGATATCGACCCGTTCGTCGAAGCGCTCAACGGGAAAATAGCGTTCTATGCAAATCGCCCAAACTCATACTGGTACACTGCAGATACCAACCTAAATAACGATGTCACCTACGCGGATATCGACCCGTTCGTCGCCCTCATCGGAGACTAAACACAATATTATAAATAGAAGAACGCAGAAGGTACTCACCTCGAGTGCCTTCACCTCTTTTTATTTTTATTCCATTCATCCATTCATTATACAAAAAAATCAGGAAAAAAGAAAATTAGGGGGTATTGAATAAAAAAAAATAAATAGCGCCCCGGCTGGGATTCGAACCCAAGTCGAAGCCTCGACAGGGCTTCATGATAGGCCACTACACTACCGGGGCATTTTTAAGAGTTTTCTGATTTTGTAATAAGATGGGGTAAAATAGTTCTCTTTCTTAACCTTTTTCGTTCCACAAAAGACATGACGTTGTTAGATATCAAAAAGGATTTGGACTTCGTAGGGACGTGTATTCTTCACTGATAACATATGATACGTCGCTGCTTTGATCTCGCTACCAATCTTGTGTTTTGTGGTGGTATACGTCTCCCCGCATACGTGTGCGCTGAGGTGGTTTTTCTTTGTGTCAATGGTGACTTTGAAAAAACCAAAAACAAGGTTCTGAGCGCCATGTAAAAACAATAGTTTCGACAGCCAGTCGACAAGCAGCTGCTCGAGATCTGGCGCATCTAATTCAATATCATACTGACCAACAGATTCAACCTCTGAGGTGTCAGTAATAATATCAAACATTGCTTTTGCCGCATGTTCAAATGCTTCTGCAAGAGTTTTCCCGTAGGCTTTCACGCCGACATCAGCGGTATGCTCAATTAATTCATACGTTGGTTTTGTCATAATGTTGCCTTCGATACATCAACTGCGCAATGGCATTTTCGTTTTTTCTCAAGATGTAGGATCGTGGATTCCAGGATTTTTGAGAGATGCAGTTGTTTCTGCTTGTACATCTTTTTTATCTCATCTGTCGGCAATTCGTTTTGAAGTCCTGCTGCCATATTACTCACAAGGCAAAGAGATGCATAGCAGATGCCTTTTTCCCGGGCAAGAATAACCTCAGGGACACCAGTCATTCCAACAACATCAGCAAACTGTGAAAAAAACTGAATTTCAGAAACGGTTTCCAGTCGCGGTCCTTCAGTTGCCAGGTAAACACCATGATCATGAACGGTGAGCGAATGTATTTTTTTTGCAGCGGTAAGTAGTTGTTTTCGTATCAGAGGACAATAAGGGTTCGTCATATCAACATGGACTCGTTTTTCATCAAAAAACGTTGAATGGCGTGATGTGGTGAAATCAATGAAATCGTGGGGAACAACAATATCGCCGGGTTTCATCTGTTTGTTCAGCGATCCAACTGTTCCAACTGATAAGATGCAGTCGACGTGACTTACTGCAAGTGCCTCGATGTTTCCACGGTAATTAATCTTATGCGGTGGGAGGTTTGCCGATGGTCCATGGCGGTTGATGAAAAGAACATTATGTGTGCCTATTGATGATATTTCTACAGGGATGCTGCCGTATTTGGTTTCTACCGTAAGTGTTTCCTTTGTGTTGAGAAGATCAGGTATGCGATGCCCGCAAAGTAAACCTATTTTCATAGAATTTTTTGCCTCCCTTTAGATTGTATGAGACTAATCAGGGTTAAGAGTTCTTTTGAAGATACGAAATGTTTTAGGTGTTTAAAGAGATACCTGTTATTCAGGTACACAAGGCACCTTCACCGTCAGTCTCCCTAAAGATACAACTAGAATTTTACCTCCGAATGGTTGGGTCTTATTCAATTTCTTTTAACATTTTTAAAATAAGGGGTTTCGTCTCCGGGAGATTTTTTGTAATAATCTTCCAAATAATGCTGAGATCGATGCCGAAATACCCATGGATTACAATATTTCGCAATCCGATCATGCGATTCCATGGAACCTCCTTGTATTTTTTCTGTATTGAAGTTGGAATGTTTCGTGCAGCTTCTCCTATGATTTCGAGATTTCGTATTACTGCATCAATGGACATTGTATCCTGCTGAAAATCCTCATAGGACAAATCCTTGATATACCTCTCAATCTTTGTGATAGCATCAAGAATATCCTCAACAAACAGTTTATAGGATCGTTTCACGCGTATACAACCTCTTTCAGGATGATATCTTTGAGTTGAGGTTTTAATGCTTGAATGGTAACCAAATCAACTTTTTTGTTCAGAATTTTTTCTAAAAATTCTTTTAAATCAATAAATTCCCAACCGATGGGACGTGAAAATTTCACGAGAATATCGACATCACTTTGTCGAGTTGCTTCTCCCCGTACATATGAACCGAAGATACCAATTTCTTTTACCTGAAATTTTTCTTTTAAAATAGGTTTGTATTTTTTTAGTGTGGTCTCAATTTCTTTTTTTGAGTTCATGCCCTTTTTCCCCTTAAGACTAGGAAAATAATCTCTAAACATATCTAAATAGGTATGTACTGTATAAATATATCTCCTTTAAAACCATTGATTTCTTGGGCAATAATGCAGCGGAAACATAATAATGTGAAAATTGAATGCTTGATACTATTTTGAAACAAATAATAAATTGATCATAAAGTGATAGAAATGAAGGTTGCAGCACTATTTTCCGGTGGTAAAGACTCGGTTTTTGCGGTGTATGTCGCAAAGCAGTACGGCTGGGATGTTTCTCATCTTGTAACCCTTTTTTCTGAAAATAAAGAATCATGGATGTTTCATTCAATAAATATCCATCTTGTACCTCTTCTTGCAAAAGCGCTTGATATTCCTCTCGTGCAATGCATAACAAAAGGAGAGAAAGAACAAGAGCTACATGATCTAAAAAAACTTCTAAAGTCTCTTGATGTTGATGGCGTTATCAGCGGAGCAGTGGCCTCTGAATATCAGAGGACACGCATCGAAAAAATCTGCTACGAACTTGGCATTAAATCATTTACTCCACTTTGGCATAAGACCCCCAAGGTTTTACTCAGAAATCAAATTAATGCAGGGTTCATTATTAAAATAGTTGGCGTCTTCGCCCAAGGCTTTGACGAATCATGGCTTGGAAGAACAATCGATATACAAACTCTCGAGGAACTTTCCATACTTCAGAAAAGATATAAAATAAACATCGTAGGTGAAGGGGGAGAATATGAAACATTAGTACTTGATGGCCCAATGTTCTCTAAAACCCTTGTTCTTGACACTGTATCAAAAGAATGGAGCCGGGACAATGGTGTGTTACAGGTGAAAAATGCACACTTGGAAAAGAAGGGTCAAAGCATAAGGTAATGCAGCGCATTCATCTGCATCAGAAAAAGAAACAGTCGTTGATCAAGGTTTTTTCCATCGGGATGCTCTTGTTTAACAATATCTAAAATCTGCTGAACCGTATTCTTTCCGTCACAATGTCTCCAAATCAAAGACCCTATTGTATCAAAGTTTGCAACAAACGTGTTTTCTTTTTTCAAAAGTTTACAAAAAGATTTCCCGATGCTGCTTGTGAACTTTGGAACCGTCACATGAACAATTCCATCATCGGTTGTATCCCATGGAAAATCCAGTCGTCTTGGAGTAAACTGTAAGAATTCCTCTTCAGTCGGTAATCGTGGTTTATTCTTCTTGTTTTTTCGCATAGATTTCCCGGAGTGGGATATATGCAAGGAGTACTGCTATGAAGACCCATACGATGAGCGATGGCAGTACTGGTGGGAAGTCAAAGACCGCAAAATTGATTCCTGCGACGATGAGGAATGCGACACAGACGCCCATGAGTGCTTCTCCTGCGATAAGCCCAGCGGTAAACAGAAGACCGGTTCTTATAATCTTTTCTTTGGGTTTCACATCAGTTTGTTTGATAGCAAGATCCCATTCGCTGATTTCTTCTTCGTCTGCAGATCCGTATTTCTTCGCAATCGCTCTATTCGTGACAGATCGGACGATACCACCAGCAAAAATAGGTACGCTTAACGTGAACGGAAGATAAATCCCAATAGCAACGGGGAGAACCGGCATGTTAACGAGAATGAGGACAAATGCAAGAACCGCTCCTGCGATGACAAACGGCCAGACCATTTCCCCTCCAAGGACTCCTTTAACGATTCCCTGCATGAGAAACGCTTGAGGTGCGGCAAGGTTTGGGCTTCCAATTTTATATGCTTTGTCAAGCGCCTGGATAACAAGAGCGAGAATAGGTGCTGCAGCAGCGACACCGATGATTTCTGCGATCTGCTGGTTTTTTGGTGTTGCCCCGATCATCTGACCACAGGTCATTGACTGGAGAACATCACCAGAGATTGCTGCTGCGCAACAAATAACTGCTGCGATAAGGATTGCTACCCCGTAAATATGAATGTTGCCGCTTAATCCAAACCCAACGAGAATCAATGATGTGATGAGTAATACGGAGACGGTGACACCTGAGATAGGGTTATTGGATGAACCAAGAAGACCGGCCATGTATCCTGCGATGGCGCTTGCTACGAATGCGAACAACACTGCAAATATGGCCATAACTGCAGAAACAGCCCACATGCTAGAGATATACGCATAGACAAGGAAAATGGGGATGATGAGTGCACCAATGACAAGGAACACAATTTTATAATTAATATCAGTATCTGTTCTCTTTTTAGCTTCTACTTTGCCGCCTCGAAGACCTGCGACTGCTTCTTTTATCCCGCTTGCAAGGTTTGATCGAAGTTTAAAAATAGTATACAGGCCTCCGACGACCATGGCACCGACGCCGATGTAACGGATATAATCGCCCCAGATCTTGAAGAAACCCCATATCTGGCTACCCATTGAATAATCACCGTTTCCAAGGGAAATTGCATCTGAGATCTGCTGAGGTGTCACAGGCATAGGTAGGCCTGTTGCAAGTGCAATAAGAGGAACGAGGATAACCCAGCCAAGAAGTCCTCCAACAAAAACAAATGCAGCGATCCGTGGTCCGATGATCCATCCGACACCAAGTAGTGCTGGTGATGTAGCTACTCCTCCATAAAGAACAGCGGATTTTTCTCCTCCACCGATATCAAATTTCCCGATGTTGATAAGACCATGAATGGTGCCGCTAAAGGTTTTTAATGCAACTTGACCGAATTTAAACAGAGCAGCAGTAAGAACACCGACAACAAGCCAGATACCGCTGACACCGCTTTTTTTATCGGCTTTCGTTGCTGAGTCTCCACCGACTGTTGTCGTGAGTACAGCAGCAACCGCAACCCCTTCAGGAAATGGTAAATCGGTTTTAAGAATCAATGCTCGTCGAAGGGGAATCATCCACAGCACTCCAAGGACACCACCAAGAAACGCGATGACAGTGGTCTCTAACCAGTGGATTTCAGTCCATGCTCCAATGAGGACTAAAGCAGGGATCGTAAAGATGACTCCAGCTGCGAGTGCTTCTCCTGCTGCGGCACCCATCATCCCGATGTTGACCTCAAGGATTGTTCCTTTAAATGGTTTCAAAAAAGCAAACGCCATGACTGCCCCAGGGATAACCGCGGAAACCGTCATTCCTGCGTATAATCCCAGGTATGCATTGGCTGCGCCAAGGATAACTGCAAGGATGGCACCGACTAAGCAGGCCTTCAGGGTTAACTCTGGTATTATCTTGTTTGCCGGTATAAATGATTTGAAATCTTCACGACTTGACATAGGAGAACTACCATATGAATAATATATTTAAGTATTTATAAAACCATCGGTCAAAAGAAAAAATACAAAAAATAGGAATAAAATATTAATATTTACGCCTTTTATATATCTAATGAATACCGTAAAATACCTGCTATCCCACCAAAAGCACTATACAATGACTCCCCTTCATCGCTTTCTCGAGAGACCAGATGAATGCTCCCACCTTTTGCTTCTACTTTTTCAGAAAGCTCATCAACTAAATCCAATTTTTCCTCAATAATCATCTTCTCAGAGGAATTACATGCGGTACATGACGGAAGAACAAAGTCTTGTATCTTCGCCTCATCAATGGTTATCTCCTGTTGATATCCGCAAGAGGGACATTTCAACTTCACCCGATAAATCCTGAGTCCCTCAGATAGAAGCAAGGTATCAACAACGCCCATATCTAAGGCTTTGCGCACCTGTTTCTCCCCATAAATAGCAAGACTTCCCTCACTTTTCATCACTTCTTTTAAAAAACGTTTCATTATCATTTTTTCTTTTGCGATCTTCAAATCCGCCATCTTTTCCGCAGCTGTTGCGACCAGCTCTCGCAGCCCATACTCATCCGTATACCCTGTGTCAAAGACATCAACAATTTTTTTCTGAAGCTCGTAATGCAAATACGCTTCATTCACAAAATATTGTTTCGTAGGACCAGAGCCACCAACCAAGATTCCTTTCATGTTTTTCTCGGCAATAAAGATATCACTTGCACGTTCCCCGCATTTCACAAACCACTCATGTGCAGCAATCTCAGTAGCCCGCTCAAATCTGCGCTGGGATTGTCCTCCTTTTCCATGTTTTCCCGGCACCTGAGACGTCATGTATTTTAATAGTTCAATGCGATTTCCGCGAAGCATCCCTATGGTACATTCCCTGCGATCCAACAACATAAGACCATAGATCTCTTTCTCGGTCATCATCGCTTCAATTGGTTCCAGATAAAATTCAGAGTCGCAGCGATAGAGAAACGTGGTGATTGGCATCGGCGGCTCAATCACAAAAGCAACCATATCTGTTTGGTCAGCGCCGATGCTTTTATGACCAACAAAAAACACAACCCCGTTCGCTGGTGGTTGTTTGAACTGTTTCAGTCGATTTAAAATCGATTCGATCGCAGAAGTCACATTTTTCCGCGTGGTTTTTGATTTGATATTCTGCGACTGTGAAAATTCACTTTTCAAGTAGTTGCTTACCTCAAAGATCTGTTTCGTTGGAGGAACATACAGTGAAATCAATTCAGTATGTCTGCCTTTGCATGATCGAAGCTCCTCAAGTTTTCGTCTCAGATCATATTTCTGACGATCGGTCATTTCTACGGCTGCCATCAGCGTTTCTCCGTTGTATATTTTGTATATCGACAATACACATATAAACGATTACGAAAAATCATATAAAAAACCTGTTATACGCTAAATGTTTCCCCATTAGTTGGGGTGTATACTTCTGCGAACTGCCGCATAGGTTCCAGAAGTGGTGTTCGGTTATCACTATGGAATAACACGATTTTCTGTGGTTTACAGGCTTTTGCAAATTCAATGAGTTCGTTATGACCTGCATGCGCAGAGAAATCAAAGTAATCTACCTCACATTCCACTTTTTGCTGCACACCATAGAAATCCAATTTTCCCTTTTCCATAAGAAGCTTGCTGTTGCTTCCTGGGACTTGGTAACCAGTGAGAAAAACTGCGCTTTTGGGATCATCTTTGAGATGATTCATGTACCAGAGAACGGGTCCACCATCCATCATTCCGCTTGATGTGAGAATCACCTCTGATTTCAACGCAAGTTTGCGACCGTGATCCGAATGAACGAGATTGATTGCATTCATAGCTTTTCTCAAATCATTTGGGGATTTCAGATATTCGGGGTGTTTTAAAAAGAGTTTAGAAACTTTTCGTCCCATGCCATCAAACCAGACATTGTACCCTGCGTTTTTCAGCACAAGGATTATTTCTTGGCTTCGGGAAACTGCGAATGCCGGGATTACCACAACGCCACCTCGTCCGACGACTTCATCGATTCTATCAAGAAACCGTTTCTCCAGTTCACTGCGTTTTGGGTGTTCTCTTCCTGCGTAGGTTGCTTCCATGCACAGGATGTCGCAGGAAGCTGGTTTTGCTGCTTTAACAAGTTTTGTATCAATAACGTTGATATCTCCGGTAAAGAGAACTGTTCGTGATCCTTTCACCTGATACATGATTGATCCGGGGATATGACCTGCGGAATGAAAACAAACCTCAGCGTTTTCACCAAGATCTTTTTTCTTGTTAGGATCTATTCGTATAAAACTATGTTGTGCTTCTTTTACATCGTTGCTATCAAAAGGAATCGCATACCCATCCATCTTTGATATTTTTACTGTATCTTTATGTAAAAGATTACTGACTTTACTTGTAATTTCTGTTGCAAAAATCGTCTGGGTTCCCTGAGCACACAACCAAGGAATCATCCCTGAATGGTCAAGATGTGCATGGGTGAGCATGACTCTATCAACTGGTGGTGATGGCATGGGAAACCGTGGTGGTTTGCCTGGTGATAAACCGTATTCAAAAAGAAGTTTAAGCTCTTCCATTTCAAGAACCATTGCGGCATTTCCAACTTCATTTGCACCGCCGAGAAACTGAATTTTTATATCATTATCCATTTTAGAATCGAGTCGGATAAGAAGAAATAGTTGATTAATGTTTGGTTTTCATCTCCTTTTTTTAGAATTTTTGTTCATTCGATGGTATGTATTGGAAATGGTAACTGTTTTATGATGTTGTCTGATATCATCATTGAGGAGCTGAAATTGTTATGACGAAAATATTGAAGGTGAAAGCACGTGAAGTGTTAGATTCTCGTGGCAACCCAACAGTTGAGGTTGATATTGTGACAAAGAACGGGGTGTTCCGAGGCATGACCCCAAGTGGTGCAAGCGCAGGTCAACATGAAGCTTTGGAGTTGCGAGATGGCGATAAAACACGGTATCTTGGTAAAGGAACATTGAAAGCAGTAGATAACGTCAACAAACGCCTTGCATCAAAGATCGTGGGGATGGACTGTTGTGATCAGAAAGAAATCGATATGTTGTTACTTGGACTTGATGGAACAGAAAATAAGGAGACGATGGGGGCAAATGCAATCCTTCCGTTGTCCATGGCTGTGACAAAGGCAGGTGCTGCAGCAAAAGGTATCCCCGTGTATTGGCATATTGGTGAATTGTTTGGGGTAAATCCTTGTATTCTTCCGGTTCCTATGTGTAATGTGATTAATGGCGGGAAGCATGCTGGGCAAGAAAACTCGATTCAGGAACATATGCTCATGCCAACCGGTGCAAAAAGTTTCACGGAAGGTATCCGGATGATTTCCGAAAGTTACCATCATCTCGCAAAACTGTTGAAAAACCGTTTTGGCGCAGGGGGAACCTTGATTGGTGATGAAGGAGGTTTTGCACCAGCGCAGATCGTTGACGTGAACGAACGCTTAGAACTAATGCTTCAAGCGATAGACAATGCTGGGTACTCGGGTTTGATGCAGATTGCTATGGATCCTGCGTCAAGTGAGTTTTTCTACAACGGAACATACAAGATTGGGTCGAAATCATATTCTGGTGGTGAACTGGTTGATTTCTACGCAGATCTCTGCAGCAGGTATCCTATTGTGAGTATTGAAGATGGTCATGCAGAGGATGATTGGGAATCCTGGGTTGAGATGACAAAGAAACTCGGTGGGAAAATACAGATTGTTGGCGATGATTTGTTTGTGACGAATACAAAAAGGATTGAACGTGGAATCGAAATGAAAGCAGCAAATTCTGTGTTGATTAAACTGAATCAAATCGGATCAGTTACCGAGACTCTTGCTGCAATCCGTCTGGCGCAACAGACTGGGTGGACTGCGGTTGTGAGTCATCGCAGCGGCGAAACTGAAGATGCCTTCATCGCTGATCTTGTCGTTGGGACAAATGCTGGGCAGATTAAAACCGGTGCACCCGCAAGAAGTGATCGGAACGCAAAGTATAATCAGTTGATTCGCATCGAAGAAGAACTTGGAAAAGAATCACAGTATCTTGGGCAGAGGTTTCGTAAGGAAAACAGGGTAATGTTTTGTGTGTAAGTGAGGCTTTGCCCTTAAATTCACTTTTAACCTAAATTCCAGGGGTGGAAGAAAAAGAATGAGAAAACAATTGTTGTCTATTCTGATTGTTGTTCTCTCTTCGTTATTACTTTTATCAGGTTGTATTAAGGTCTCCAATAGTGAAAAAATAACATATATTATTGGAGACCCTACGTTAGGTGGTTCAGAACAATTCAAGACAGAAGCGAAAGTGGTTTGTCTTAAGTTTACGTATAACAGTGAACCTTGGATTATGAATTATACTGTATACAAAGGTATGAACACGTATCTCACTACTCTGTCAAGAAGTTTGCCATTTGGTTCAACAACAAGGGATTTTATAATGATAGATATAAATCAAGAAGAGCAACGAGAATTTCTTTTGCCATTGGTAACATCAATTGAAAAAATAACGGAAAATAAAGATGACCAAGCGAGGATAGCTATTAGTATCATTCAAAATATTCCTTACGATTGGGTGAAATTTAATACCAGTAATATAACAAGCAAGTTTCCTTACGAAGTTCTTTACACCCAAAAAGGAGTATGCGGTGAGAAGTCGGACCTTTTAATCTTTTACTAAAGGAACTTGGGTTTGGCGTTGCTTCTTTTGAATTTGAACATGAAAATCATAGAGCAGTTGGTCTGAAATGCCCTCTTGAATATAGTTACAATGGAACTGGTTACTGTTTTGTCGAATCGACAACTCCGACTATAATCACGGATGATAAAGGAAATTATACCGGAGTTGGGAAACTTACTTCATGTTCAGTAATAGACATATCAACAGGTCTATCCTTTGGCAGTGCTTCAGAGGAGTATAATGATGCAATAGAATTAAACCGATTGAATAAACTCTCAGAGAATTCGGGAGGAAAACTTAGTGAAGCAGATTATAATATGTGGTGTAAAATAGTTACAAAATATGGTATTGCAAACTGTAAACTTAGTAATGTAATTTCTAATTAATTTTTCAGATAAGTTCGTATTCAAATTTCGTTATCTTTTAATTATTATGAAAAATAGGTATTTATTATGTAATTCATAGTTTATCGTGGATTAAAGTGCAAAGCCTAAGTGAACACAAATCTTTTTAGATGAAGAGCGATATGGGGAGGCGGGGCGAAATTTATGAAGATACTTATCACCGATAAAATAGAAGACGAAATTATTCAACTGTTCAAAAATGCAGGCTATGCGGTAACATACAACGAGTTGGATGCAGATACCTTACTCAGAGAAGTATCAAAATATGATGGCCTTTTAGTGCGAAGTCGAACAAAAGTTGTCACAGATGTCGTGAACATGGGTGCAAAAGGCAATTTAAAAGTCATTGGACGTGCTGGGGTTGGTGTGGATAACATTGATGTGAAAACCGCATCGAAACTTGGTATCAAAGTTGTAAACGCACCAACTGGTTCCACTGTAAGTGTTGCGGAGCTTGCGTTTGGGATGATGCTTTCCGCTGCGCGATCAATTCCTCAGGCAGATCGTTCCATGAAGCAAGGACTCTGGGAAAAGAAAACATTCAAGGGTGTTGAGCTCTCAGGAAAAACTCTTGGCATTATTGGTGTTGGTCGTATTGGTGCTGAGCTTGCGAAGCGAGCGATGGCGTTTAACATGACGGTTGTTGCTTATGATAAATTCGTGAAGAAATCCCCGATCCCAAAGGTTTCTCTTGTTTCTCTAGATAAATTGTTGAAAGAATCTGATTATATTTCACTGCATATTCCGTTTGTGAAAGAAGAAGGACCAGCGATCAGGGAAGCCGAGTTTGAACAAATGAAAAATGGTGTTATCATTGTGAATTGTGCTCGTGGCGGTGTTATTGACGAAAAAGCATTGTTGAAGTATTTGGAAAGTGGGAAGGTTCGTGCTGCATGTCTTGATGTGTACGAAACTGAGCCGCCATCGTTTAAGGATATTGTGAATCATCCAAAAGTAATTTGCACGCCGCATATTGGTGCATCAACAAAAGAAGCTCAGATTCGTGCAGGTACTATTACCGCTGAGCAGATGATGATGGTTCTGGATGGTAAGACTCCTGAGTTCTGGGTGAATAAGCAGCTTATGGCAACAGTGTAAAGCAAAAGCATAAGTAGAGGAAGTGTTTTGTATTCATCTGATGAAGAATTTAGATGGTATTATCGAAAATATCGACAAGTATTTTGATCAGAAGGACCGGGTGCGTGAGGTCGCGCTGAGGTCGTCTCGGGATATTATTATTTCTTGCCGTAAAGCAATTCATTGTCTGCATCGGAGTAATTGGACTGATGCGGAAAAACTGGTGTCGCAGGCTTCAACTGATCTTGCGAAATTGTATGAGACTACGAAAAATTTTCCGGATTTATCGAACGCTGGTTTTGTGGAGAGTGCTGCACAGGAGTATGTGGAGGCTCAGTGTCTTACTCATATCATCCATGGTACAGATCTTCCTGATCCTGATGCATTGCAGACTACGTACAGTTCGTATCTTATGGGGTTGTGTGATGTGGTCGGGGAGCTGCGTCGTGGTGCTCTTGATTTTATTTTGAAGGGTGAACCGTCAAAGGCACGTGAGTATCTTGAGTATATGGATATGATTTATGAGGCGATCATGAATTTTGATTATCCTGCTGCGTTGTTGTCGATTAAACAGAAGCAGGATATGGTTCGTGGTCTTATTGAGAAGACACGTGGGGAGCTTGCGGTTGCAAGTTGTGAGCAGCGTATTGGTGATAAAACCCATGAGTTCCGCGGTATTCTTGATAGTATCAACAACGAGAAAAAAACCAATACTTCTGAAGTTAAGAAGAAAGGCGATGAAGCAGACATTGATGTTGATAAGGTTTGGTAATAAGTAATATCTTTGAAAAAGATTGTTATCGGAAAAATAACTGAATTATAACAGGCCTCATAAAAAAAATTTTGTCTTATGGGGTGGATCTCTTTTGAGCAGTTTTAAGAATTTCTAAAAGATAATCAACATAGCAAATGATCTTGATAGCATTATTTCTATCAATATTACCTTCCCTATGCCCCTTGGCATTTCTATGAAATAAAACAATTCCCCTATTAATCGAAAAAAAACCTTCTTCTTCAGATCGAGTAGCACAAGAAGGAATTTTTAAAAGACCATTAGTTGGATTGAAAGCTTTATTTACCAAGTCAATACCGTAATCCACTGCAGTAAGTCCACATTTCTCACGAATTTTAATTTCAAGATGTCGGAATGCGTGTAAACATGCATCCCAATAATCTTTATTTACAAAAGAAGACTCACAGGCAGACCATAAATTCTTGTTGTCTAACAAGTGTTCTATACTATCTTTTTTTAAACTGATTTTTTTATCTTCGCTAGAGTATTTTGTTTTTTGTATCCAACCTTTGCTTTCTCTTCTTAAAAAAGTTTTACACGATGTTAATTGCATTGAAATATTTGAACAGGTAATTCCGTATTTTTTAAATATTTCCATTTTCACTTCTTTTGGACTCCTATGAACATTAAAATAATTTTTCTTCCATAATTCTTTGATAGCTTCGTTTATTTTCATATTATTTCACATATCTCCAAACCTTGGATTTCGTACCATCTGGAAGATCCTTTACCTTTTTCAACAAGTCCTTTCGGACGATATTCCTTAAGGGCAATGTCAAGTCCGGAGCTTTAAAATGATAATCTTTTTCTGCAAGTTTTTGAATGATTTCACGTATAGATCTTGGAGTACGAAAAAATCCTTCATCAATCAATCTTATGATTTTATCGATGGTACTCCCCTGTTTATACCATGTTTTATCACTCGATAGTATATTTTTAGATTTTTGAGGTTTACCAACTTTATTAAGAAAAACCTCACCTTCATATTCCACTCCATCATCATCTTGCAGAGTTATTTTTATTTTCATATTATACCTCATCGGTCAAATCGAGGATGTTTTTTATTAATTCTTTTGCCTTTACGTCTCCAGAAATAGTCAGTCGGTATGTGGTTTTTGGACTTCTCAGTTCACCTTTTTTTCGCAAATAGGTGGGAGCTAGCTCATTGAGATATGATGCAAAATTGTTTAGAAGCACATTGTTTTCAGCAACATTTCTACGAATTTCCTGAGATAGTAATTCCTCGTTTCCAAAAAATATTTTATATCCAAATAGGGTAAGTAATGCTATATTTTGTGTTTTGTCTCTATCATTTGTACCCATAATCTTTGTAACCGTAAGTGTGGTTTCTTCTTTATCGAAAATTTCATTAATTTTATCCTCAGTGGTACCTAGTTTTGATGCGAATTTTTTAATACTTGATTTTTCTTCGGTACTAGGTATTTCTTTTTTTTCTTTCAAGATATTTTCCAGTTCGATTATTCGTTTATCATGGTCTTGTATTTTTTCTTTTAATAACCGGATTTCTTCATCGTTCATATTTTTAACCCTTCTAATTCGTTTAGAAAATCATTAATCGCATATGGTGCAATTTTATAGATTCCCCTTCCTTTTGATATTACTTTTTTGCTATCCTTTAGGTCTTTAAGACGAGCAATAATTACAGCATCTTTTTCTTTCATCATGCTAGCTAAATCCTTTATGGTAACGGTTTCCGCGATACTGGATTCCTTACCTAGTTTTTGTTGAAGTTTGTTTGCTAGATATCTTGCACATAGGATAATGAGTAATTTATCTACGATTCTTAGTTTGCTGCTTTGAATCATCACAAACCCTTTACTATCTATTTTACAAAATTTCATTAGGCGAGTGATGAATCCTTTTATGTCTTCATGCTCCATATCTTCATTCAATATGAATTGCTTCTCCAAGTCTTCTAATTCTTTAGTCATTTTATTACCTTTGAGTATTTTGTTTTATATTAGTATGTCTATTTAGTTAATAAATCTTTTGTTTTACACTGTTGATAAAAATATACATTTTTTTTATACATTTATACGTATTATGTAAAAAATGATATTTTTTGTTTAATTGATATGGGAAATATTGGGGTAAAAAAAGATAATTACTCCTTTTGTATTTAGCAGAGTACGTTATTAAAATAATAAAAGATTGTTACTATCATTTTAAAAATTTATGAAATAAAATTATATATCAAACAATGGTTTTTTCCAATGTTGACCAATCATAAAAATAGTCTTATGTCAATACATCTCCAGATAGACGTAGAGTAATTACGGCCTGGCCCATTAACCTCTTTTTGAGAATTTGAAAAAAGTTTTTTTTACATCACCGATGGTTCCATGAATTTTTCATGTAGTATCAGATTAGATATGATAAATCCAATCCCTGGGATAAACACGATGAGAATCGCGTAAGGGGTTATAGTGAGAAGAAGGATTGGTGCTAAAAGAAAATTGAGGTAGTAGTGGATGCCGATGAGTTTTCTTATTTTTCCTCGTTCGAACTGTATGAGGTTAAGGTATTTTTGTGCGTAATTGAGCATCAGGATACTGATTAACGTTATTGATATGAGTTGGAAAATAACAAGCGTTGATCGTATCTTGAAGTTGGGGATAATAAGAAAAGGAAGATACGCAAAAAGGATATTGGTTATTTGCAGTGTGTATGCAATGAATTTGAAACGTAGGGGTACATGAATTTTTGTTTCAATAACACGTAGACCAAGTCGTACTGCAACGGTGTGTGCTTTTTGTCGTGCATCGTTTCCAATGTCTTTGAATCCTCCTTCGACGATGTTCATGAATAAGACTTGTATCGCACCAAGAAGGCAGATGACCCAAACGAGTATTGGGAGTTTATCAACAGGTGTTCCTTGTGCTATTGCGCCGTAGAAAATGAAAAAAAACATTCCTATGCCAAGGAGGATATCAGCGAATACGATTTTTTTACTTGTGAGATTATAGAGGGTGACACAAAGAATTGGGATGAAAAGAATGAAAACCGGAAGATACTGATTGGTTGAAAAAGAAAGAAATAAGGCAAGGATGAAAACGACGCAGAGTGAACCCATGGCAAATATCCATGCGTTTCGTTTGGTGATGGTTCCGCTGATGAGGGGTCGATCTTTGATTTCTTTTTCGTTTTTATCTAGTGAATAATCGATGATGTCGTTGTGTGTGAATCCGTAGGCGTGCCCAAAGACTCCGATTAAGAACAGAAGGAAAAGAGAACCTATCTGGTATTGTCCGGTTGCAAGTGCACCCATCACAGGGGCTAGACCAGTGAGTGCTGCATTGAATGACCGCGCAATTTTGAGGTATTCTAGGATCATCTGCAGGAATAATAAACAGTGGTGTTAAAAACATATAGTTTAAAAAAGAAGAAGTATTTTCAGCATACTATGAAAGAAAAATTAAAAGCATATATTGATCTTACGCGACTTCAGTTTGGGTTTGCATGGCCGCTTCTTTTTTGTTCTGGTTTGTTTCTTGCGTTTCAAAACTACGGTGGATTTGATTGGATACTTGTCCTCAAAGCAATTCTCATTGGTTTTTTTGGTTTTGAAGCGGGATTTGTCTTAAACGATTATGTTGATCGAAATCGTGATAAAAAAGATGTAGAAGCTACACTCACGAACTATTGGAGAATGTTTAAAAAACGACCGATTTCAAGTGGGTTGATCACACCGAAACAGGCGCTTGTCCTCTTTTTTGTTTTGGTTGCTCTCACCTCGGTTTTGATTGCAACACTTCCATATCCACATTCATTGTATTTGTTTATCATTATGATCTATTGTTATAGTGTCGAATGTTTCTACCAGATACATAAACGAAACGAAAAATATCCTTTGGCGCAGCTGCTCGGACGAACTGATTTTGCGTTGTTTCCAGTTGCAGGATATCTTGTTGTTGGCAAGCCGGATCTTACTGCACTTCTGTATTTTGTGTTCTTCTATCCGTTTGCGATGGCGCATCTTGGGGCTAATGATCTTGTTGACATTGAAAACGATAAGGCACGAGATATGAAATCAGTTACCGTGCTGTATGGATTAAAAGGAACAGCGGTTTGGATACTTGTGTTTACTCTGTTGCATTATGTGACCGGTTCTGTTTTTGCATTTCATCTAGGAACAATCGCCCTTGCCGGATTTATTGTAGGTTTTGTGTTGTTAGCGGTTGCAAATATTGTTATCATGAAACAAAAAACGTCGCAGGCAACACTCAAGGTACTTCCTTTATTTCATGTCACGATGATTATTTACTCAGTATCTCTTATTGCTTATGTTTTGTTTTAGATAAGTTGAGAATAAATAAGGAAAAACAAAGTTTTTTTCGTACACAAATGTGTTTACCGTTACGCTCCTTTTGCTTTTCGTATTTGATGTTCAATTGCCTGCATCGTGTTTTTCATTGCCTGCGATGGACCCATGCCTTCATGAGATGCATAGAAGATGCCTCGCTGTGTGGAGAGTT
>CAIYYQ010000261.1 GCA_903930505.1 Methanobacteriota archaeon | reverse complement strand
GGTTTCCCTCGCATCAGAAAATAGCCATGATCCATCCAATGTTTGAGGGTCCCAAAAGGATGTTCCACCAATGCCTTGCGAAGCTTGATGATTTCTGGATGATCTTTCATTCGTTGATCCAACTGTTCCATAACATCTTCATGAACCCATCGATAGATGCACCGTGGTTGTTTGTTGCGAGAACATTTGGATTTTGATGGACATGGGTAACATGCCGAAGTAGTATAAACCTTCTCCTCAAATCCATTTTTCTTCCTCATCCCGCGGTGTGTCAAAGTTTGTCCTGCGGGGCAACGGTAACTATCTGTGGCAGGGTCGTATTGGAAATCACCCTTGGTATAAAGCCCCAGCTTTTTGTTGTGGGACTTTTCGGGTTTGGGGACATAGCATTCAATCTTTTCCTCATGGCAAGCTTTAATGTTGTTTCGTTCCCAATACCCGGCATCGGCAACGGCGGAAATCGTTTCAACGCCCAGAAGGCCTTTGGCCTTGATCGCTACCGCGCTCAATTGTTTTTGGTCGCATTCATCGTTGGTCACTTCATAATCGACGATTATCTTGTTTCTGCTGTCGGTTACGATTTGAACGTTATAAGCCACATCCCTGCCGGTGTGGGTTTTCATCATCCGGCTGTCCGGATCAGTCAATGAGACCTGAGTGTCCTCGGACTTCGCCAGTTGTTGCTGTAGCCCTTGGTATTTGCCCTTTCTTGTACGGAGCTGCTCGATTTTTTTATTCAATTCCTCCGCCGAGGGCGTTTTAACATTCTGTTCCGACCGATCTCCGAGATCCAATTCTTTAAGGTAGACGTCTATTTGTTCGTCAACCTTCAGGATCAGTTTCTGGAGTTTGTTCTTTGTAAAATTACGGCTATTGCTATTGACGGCACTGAATTTACTCCCGTCGATGGCTATCAACTCACAACCAAACAGGTCAAGTTTCTTGCACAATATCGTGAACTCTCGGCAAACCTGCTTGATGGGCTGTAGATTGTCTTTACGAAAGTCGGCAATGGTCTTGAAATCCGGATGTAGTTTATGTAAAAGCCATTTCAGTTCTATATTCTGATGTGTCGATTTCTCCAGTCTTCGGCTGGAACGGAGTTTGTTCAGATATCCATACGTGTAAAGCTTTAACAGATCCGCTGGATTGTAGGGCATTCGACCAGTTACTTTGGTTTCTGAATATTTGAAATCAAGTTTTTGAAGATCAAGACCATCAACGAAGGCGTCAATGAAACGGACTGGATTATCTTCAGAGATGTAGTCATCTACCCGTTCTGGCAGTAGTGTTGTTTGTTGACGATCGGTTCCTTGAATATATCGCATAATGGCTCCAGTTTTATACAGCCTAATTTACTAATATTATGCGAAATATTCAAGCGTTTTCACACAGTCTCTGAACTTGGGTGGGAGATGAAACATGACGGCTCCTTTCGCTATCTATTTGAGTTTTTTCATGAGGACGATGAATAATTAAAACGAATTAATGTTGAACTCAAAAGATGTTAATCTGATAAACCATTTTTTGTAACAAG
>CAIYYQ010000260.1 GCA_903930505.1 Methanobacteriota archaeon | reverse complement strand
TAAAGTAAAAGAACTGGTCAACGAGTTAGAAAAAGACTAACGAGAACATCTTCCGTCAAACCCTTGAAGCACTCAAAGGAGATGAAGATGCACAAACAATTGTAAATGTCATCGAACAACTCACTCAGCAAAAAATTGATAACCTCATCAGAACAATCCTCCGATCAGAAGGATGGCACGTTGAAGAAATCGCATCTTCCGCCTTAGATGATCCAGAGATGATGAAACACCATCTCAGATCTCTTGCCAAATCACTGAAATATGATTATAAAAAATAATGGACAACTGACTGCTCGCTTGATTAAAACAACAACGTTTTAAACCCATGATGACATGCATTTTTCCGGGGGTTGTTTTCAGCTGAGATATTACTAATCTTCAGAGGAGATGCTCTCTGGATGAGGAGAAGTATATGACAACCGCACCATCGATCGAAGTCATTTCAAAAGCTGTCGAACAATCATTATCCACTAATGCCATAGTTCAGCTGGATCAAACCAATACACAGGTTGAAGACAAACGGCCTAGTAGTCACTTGTTTGATCTTATCCTTCAGCAGAAGCATCTCTTTGTCAACCGTGAATTGCTGCGTTCAAGCTTCGTGCCCGAGGTCCTTCCCCATAGGGAACAGCAGATACACGAACTTGCACAAATCCTTTCCCCTGCATTGAACTATGAAACGCCATCCAACGTCATCATTTATGGCAAAACAGGAACAGGAAAAACTGTTGTGGCAAAATATGTTGGAGAAGAACTTCAAACCCAAGGAACGGCCATGGGCAAACAAATCCATTTTCTCTACATCAACGCCCAATTGATCGATTCGCTGTACAAAATATTGCAGTATATCGGCCAGCAGCTCATCAACAACACGCTGGACATCATCCCCTTAAACGGTCTCCCCATCGACGCTTTATTTTCAAAGATCACACAGCGTCTCGATACACATAAGCAGATTATCATCATCGTACTTGATGAATCTGACAAGATCAAGACCAACGATGAAGCGTTATACATGCTAACAAGAGTCAATGAACAACTCCAAAATGCAAAGATATCAATAATTTGTATTTCCAATGATCTGAAATACACCGAATTTTTAGACCCAAAGGTGCTATCAAGTTTTGGCCCGGAAAACATGATTTTTAATGCCTACGACGCACAGGAACTCCAAGATATCTTGCGTGAACGTGCAAGAGTAGCCTTAAAATCAGATACCATTGATGACGAAGTTGTCCCGTTATGCGCAGCACTTGCCGCTCGTGAACATGGGGACGCACGGAAAGCTCTTGATCTTCTCCGGGTATCTGCAGAGATTGCGGAACGAAACAGCGATTTAAAGATAACAAGGCAGCATGTGCGCCTTGCGCAAAAGAAGATCGAATCTGATTGCATGGCAGAAGTCGTATGGAACTTACCCCTGCAGTCTAAACTGGTGATCATCGCTATTCTGAAGACGCTAAAAAACCACAGAGAAGCGGGTATTTCTGAAGTAATAACAACAGGTAAAGTCTATGATTATTACAGGGATTTATGTAAAAAAGCGCGGTATGATTGTTTGTCACAGCGAAGGATCACTGATCTGGTTTCCGAGCTTGATATGCTTGGGATTATTACTGCTCGCGTCATATCGAAAGGTCGGCAAGGAAGATGCAAAGAAATTACCTTGTCAGCACCCGCTACGCAGATAATTGGGATCCTTCAAGAAGACGAGATGCTAAGAGAACTGCTACATTATAATCTGAAAAACCAGATGAGAATCATATGATCAGAGAATACTATCACAATACGTTGTCACATTAGTTTTTCTATTTCTTTCAGATGCTTAGCAACTTTTTTTCCTTTTTCCGTTAACCAGATATACCTCTTTCGGCCATATTTTTTTTCCATTTCAAATTCTATGAGCCCGCATCTTTCTAATTCAACTACTCTGGTAGCTAAAGTTGTCATGCTTCCTTGACCAATCTTTGTTTTTAACTCGGTGAAATACATTTTATCCTTTTGTTCAAGAAGAGTTGTGAGAATTTCTGCAGCTCCTGCTTTTGCTAAGAATACCAATTTGTCACTCATTATACTAGTGAAGTAGATCGTTAATTATATAGTTTTACGTAAAGTCATACTACGTAAACGATATTTCAGCAAAGTATATAAATAAAACAAATATTACGTAATTACCACAATGATAATATAGGAGGCAAAAAACTATGGAAAAAAACGAGAAAATCAAAAGAAAAATGCTGCAGAAAATAAAAAACAACAACAAACACGCCCGATTGAATATCGATGCTTTGCGACGGGAGGTTTTCGCCTTTCAATTCCACTTCGCAGACCAACAACCATCGTGGAACCAACTATTGCCACAAGCAGTCCTGCATCAATGCAGCAGACCGATGAACAAAGAACAACAGCACAGAGCAATGGAGGCAAAAAATGACCAATAAGGGACAATTTGTGAAAATAACGGAGCAGATGATAAAACAGCGAGAAGGGCGCGACACAGAGGTTGCCGCAAAAACCTGCCCGATCAAGTTTGACTTAACAAAAGTTCAAGTTTTTTCGATCGACTCATGCATACCGTTTTTAAATGACCAAGAAGCGCGGGTCATGTTCTTCACCAACGTCTCAAGCATCAGTGATGGCGAGGACGAAGATAATAACACAAAATACAGCCAATGCCCCGTGGAACTGAGAATGACACCATCAACCATGCAGAGGATTATTTCTTCGTTAGCCAAGGAGATGCTCAACTACGAGCGTTATGAAAAGAAAAAAACTGCAATAGAAGACGGTCTAAAAAAAAACGGCCAACAGAATCATATCATGTATAGGTGAGAAATGGAAGGTGATAATATGTCCAACAATGGAAAGAAATGCATCATCGATCTGGAAATGAACGGAACCAGTATGTGGGATGACAAAATCATCTGCATCGGGGCCCTTGACACGACCAATCCAACTGAGATCAAGACCTTCACCTCGGAAAAAGAAGAGGAGACCCTTATCTCGTTCCTGCAATTTTTTAATTCGCGTCATTTTGAAGGGCTGATAGGTTTCAATATTTCTTATGATCATCAATGTATTGTTACGCATGCCATCAAATATCGCTTGCCAGTAGGAGATTTTTACAATATTTATTTGACCGACATTATGCTCGTACTGAAAGGGAAGCGGTTTACATATAACCAAGTGGGCAGCCTCAACCAATGGGCAAAATTTCTGCTGAACAAAGAGAAAATGCCGACAGAAGACACGATCCCGGCACTCTACCGCCAAGGTAAGCTGGACCAGATTCTGCGTTACAATAAAACCGACGTGGAGATCAGTTATCAGCTATGGCGGCGGCTGCAAGATTGCCTGGGCGGGCAAGATTTCCCCAGATTCCAGGGGGCGAAGCTATGATTGACAACATATGGTTTTGCGAACCGAACGATGCCAGGGAATCGTGGTGCTTCTTTACCATGAAATTAAAAGAAATCGATGGCCATCAGTGCGTTACAGGATGGGAAGTAACCTATGCAAATCCGACAAGGGTGACTTATAAAACAAAAAATACTCCATCAACTGAAGAGATATTGCTCAGACAGATACTTTTTCTTATAAGCACGTGTAAGAAAAAAGGGGCTCTATTCATCACCTATGAACGCAAGATCATTCCTATTTTGAGATCTCGTCTTCTCTGCCATGGTATGTGCAACATAAGTCTTAGAAGTCTAAAAATCCTGTCTGTTCAACAACTCTTGGAAGATTTTTTTTATTTTGGCCCAACCAATTCAATCCTATCAACGTATGATTTTGCCAGGGAACTGAAAATCGATGAAAATGGTTTGTCGGAGACCGAACTGTGTTTAGCTATTTTCAGGAGACTGGGGCCATTGCTACCTCGGGGGGTGATTGAGTGAGAGACAATCTTGAACGAGTAACTATTGTTTTAGACAAAGAACAACATCAACGTTTCAAAGATTACTCAAAAAAATATCACAGCAGTGTGAGCCAGTTCCTCCGACATGCAGGTGAAAACGAACTGGATGAGAACGATGGAGCAGATGATCTCAAAATCCGCCCGATCTTCGAGCAACTCGAAAAAACAAGCACTAATGTTCAGGTCATGCAGAGAACACTTCAGAAGCTTGAAAAAGAGATCGATTCAATTACAGAACTAAAGAGAAGAAAAGACGAATACATTGCTCATCACATAGAAGAACTGCTGTTATCAAGTGGAAACAAACTCAGCATCCCGGAAATAGCCGGATACCTGCCATATGAACAGGAGGAGATCATTCGCGGCATAGAACGATTGGAGGAACAATTTGTCATTGTTCGAATCAAACAGGTCAACGGAATGTCCAAATGGAAAATACGAGGTGATTCCAATGACAACAATTGATGCTATACAATTTACATTATCTGATTTTTCACGACAGGATGCCGTCATGACAAAGGAAGAACTCCTGCAAAAAAAGAAAATAATTACAGAGGAGTATGTAAAAAAGTACATCGAAGATTGCACGGCACGGCTTTCGCCGCTCACCGTTCGATCATATGGAGCAAGTCTAAAAATTTTTGGAGATTTTCTTGGCAACACATCTTTAACAAATGCCAAAATAATGGATGTAAGGAGATTCCTGAACGATCTAAAACAAAATAAGCGGGCAAGATCCACTCTCTCCATTCGCCTTTCAGCACTGCAATCCTTCTACAGATATCTAGAGACATACCATAATATGATAGTCCCGTGCCTTACAGATATTGACATGGGCGATTATCCGATGTCGACATGGGAAGGGCAAGGACAGGAACCGCTCACTAGAAATGAGGTGCGTGCTCTTCTGGAGGCACCAGACAACCTTCGGGACATGCTCATCATCGCCGTAATGTATTACCTGGGATTGCGGGAGGCCGAGGTAGCTGGGTTAAAGATTGAAGACGTCAACACTGCTGAAAGAACAATGAGTGTGATTGGCAAAGGCAATAAATTTAGAACAGTGCCGTATTCATCGAAACTGGACCGAGCCATTCAGCTATGGATATCTATCGAACGGCGAAGTTATGTCACAGCAGATGGACCGTACCTTTTCCCATCGATGCATGGTAAAAAGCTAACTACAAAAGCAATATACGGTATTGTTTTTGATTCCGCGGTAAAAGCAGGGATACAAAAGGTCATCGGAACGAGAGCGGACGGTTCGAAGATATACAAAGTGCATCCCCACATTCTTAGGCACAGTTACGCAGCGCATGCTGCAGAGGATGACATTCCATTGAATCTCATCCAACGGATGATGGGACATAGTAATATCAGTACGACGCTGCGATATGCTGGTGAGACCAGTGCCTTTAAACCATATCATGAAAAATTTAAAGGGGTCTAGGCAACATTCAGATCCATCTGCTTTGGACTTGTGTTTGGGTTTGCTAGAAGAACGCTGCAAACCCATACCTTATCATCTCGTTGCTTCCTTATCGTTATTACTTTTCGCCCCAGTTCAGTTAGGAAAAAATTTAGTCTTATGCCACAGCATCCAACATTTTTTTCACAGAATTACCCGGATATATCATCTCAAGTTCCTTTTGTGTCGAAGCTGGGCATACAGCTGAATATCTGATAGCAATTTGTATCCTTCCAGCCCATGATCGTCTGTAATGACTTAGGGGTTATGCCAGCCTAGGCTAATCTTGTTGCCGCTGTCGGTCGGAAACCATGAGGATGCACTTCTTTTAACCCGGCTATCTTTCCTTTGTATATTTCTTAACCATCTTTTCGCTTGCTATTTTTACTTATTTTTTTCGAATGATTTTTTGTGCCATCCCCATAGAGACCTTCGAGTTCATCCTTTAGCATAGCTCCGGATCTATCTACAAATATGCTTGCGTCTTGAATGTTCGCCCAGCCCATGATTGTCTGTAATGCTTTAACATTCATGCCATCATATGCGAACTTCATTGCTGCAGTTTTCCGTAGACACATTGGAGAGAGAGTATCCATTTTTGCCGTCATCCCAAGTCGTCGAAGGTGCGTACATGTTTGAATAGGAGATAAAGGGAAACGTTCATACTCTTTGAAGAACGCGTTGACGGTGCGAACCAGTTCACTATCGAAACCATAATAGATGGTTCTCGAACTTGCTGCAGTCATGGGTTTCCAGAACTTTTTTTGGGCATCCTCTGAAGAGATGTCTTTTCGTTTCATCATTTGCCCCATTTGTCTTCTGCAATACGCGCAATCACATGGTTGATGCGATGGTATTCTAATCATTTTATTGGTAAAGTCAACCCAGTCCCTGGTCATGTGCGCGAGTTCGCCGATTCTTATGCCAAGCACCACCATCATCAAGACCAAAAATTTGTCTACAAGCGGTTGAGGACTTCGTTCACTTGCTTGGACTAGCTTGTATGTCTGCGGCCTTCCTAAAAATTCCATTTTTGTTTTTTTACTTTTTTTCATGTTTTTCCTCCGTTTCTTCTGATTTATTGCTCTTATACCCGATTAAATCCATCTCGATAAGAAGGGCAAGAGCTGCGCAAATCGTTTCATCTGTATAGCTCAGCATCCCAACGATCTCAGAACGATCTTTTTTTGGGATGCTTAACCAACAGAGACAAGCATTCTGATGCAGCTTTTTATACCTCAGATCCGCCACCTTCTTTCGCGAGCCTCATACTGAGAAGTTCAACAAAAGTAGAAAGAGATTCGTTATGTTTATGCAGGGCAGCTAAGGAATCCTTCAGTGATTCAAGCGCTCCCACGAATGCGTCCTTCGTCTCTCTTTCAGCCATGCCGTTATCAACATAAAAACGAATCATTTGGGAAAAGTTGGTAAAACCGTATTCTTTCTCATGTGTATCCCAACGCTCCTTTTGTTGATGATCTCTGATCAAGATATTCCGTCTTATTTCTTTTCTTGCCATATTATCACATTCCTCCTGAAAAAATACTAGATACCCGGCAAAGGTACGATAAAACCTCATCATGGTGGTTCAAAGGAGTTTTATTCTCGGAGAGCATGCTTTGTTGTGTTCTGGAATCTTCTTCAGGGATAATCAGATTTTTAAGCCATTCATATTCATTAGGTCGTCGTTTGCGAGCGAGAAATTTTCTTTCTTTTGGAGTAAGATAAAAAACCCGGTAATTAATGTCCTTTTTCAAATCGAGTTTTTTCTTTCCATATATCTTCTCAAACTCTTCCTTGATGTGTATACCTGCTTTATTAACATAATACACAGCCATTGCGATATCTTTCCACCCCATAACTCTCGTCAACACAAATGCATTCATACCATCCAATGCAAATTTTGTTGCAGTAGTGCATCGTAATGGATGAGGGCCTAGCTTTTGGATCCCGACCATTTTTCCGAGCATCCTGACTCGCACTCGCATTGTATTTTCAGTATATGGCCATCTTGGGCATTTCTTAAAAAAATCCTGTAAGATATCTTCTATTTCTGGATCGAAACCAAAGGGTATTGTGCGAATGCTGGCTGGATATTTTGGTGTCCACTGTTCTTTTGCAACCATCTCCATCGAGAAAATCGTCGTTCTGCCTTTTCGTCCTAGTTTTTTTTTCCATCGAACAATACAGTATGCGCAATCGCAGGGATCATGCGGGGGTATCCGGATTACTTTCTCTTCGAAATCAATCCACTTCAACTGCATATGAGTTGATTCCCCTTCTCGCATGCCCAATTTTCCAGTAGTAATAACAGCATACTTGTTTTCCAATGCCTCCTCCGTCCGTTCGCACGCTTTAAAGACTTGATGTAGCTGTTCCTGTGTTATTGAATCATCTACCCAATGATGATGTGCTGCTTTGTTCTTGGAGCGAGGCGAAACATCTACCTCATCCGAATATTGGTTTGTTATTTGTTCTATCATTTGGGTCTCATCAACGGGTATTTGATTTGTCCCTCTGGCATCATTTTCTTTTGCATTCTTGTTTTTAAAATAGTCTATCTTTCTTCCATTTCTATTCATATTAGTCCTCCTTGTCTTTTTCGTTTATATCTTCCGATTTTTTTCTATATGAGCCTATGTCTCGTAATTCATGCAGAAGAACTATTGCTGCAAATTTGGTCTCACGATCGTAAGATTTCAACTTTGTGAGTATCGTTGATAAATCCTTTTCTCCAGTGAATAAAAAATCCTTAATTTCCCTTGCAGCAGCGAGCACAACTGAAGAATGTCCTTCTTTCATTTGAAGACGCATGTCCAGTAATTCAATAAATTCTTGAGTTTGCCTATTGTTTTCAGCTATTGTTCTGAGCATATCTGTAAGTGGAATCAATTGCGTCTCTATCATGGATGTATCATCGTAGTTCATGTAAAAGACAATGGCAGTCCTCCCCAGCTGCGCAGTACTGGGAAATCCTTTCTTTTCCCCAAATGCCTTTGCCTTTGCATGGAAATCTCGCTTCATTGGAATTGTAACGTTTATAACGTCTTTTTTAACTTTTATCAATTATAACCCCCCAGATGATGATAAGTACAACTTACGTAACATGCGTAAGATAATTCTAAATTATCCAACGGATATTGCGTACGAGTTACGTAACTATATTGATATGAGCAACGACCCTGCTGAATATCATTTGTATATTCAAACGTGTGATGATCACCGATCAACATTATGATTCCTCCGTCCAAATCGAAGTGGCTTATCTGATGCATTAGGTGCCTCCGCTCTTAATGCTTTTTTTATCATGCTCAAAACTAGCATCTAAAATGGAGCGGTTCTTCTGACCGCCAGTTGTTGCTTTTTTCGCGTTCCTTTTCTTTCCTGGTTTTAGTGGTTCGATGATTTTTAAAAAATATTCCTGTCCAGGAACATCGGTACGAAAAATGTTGATTGTTTTACCGATGGAATTTTTAAGTTTGTTATGCAGTGAAACGTCAGTGTGCGGTAATTGGTATTTTCGCTTATCGACGAAACTGATGATGACGCGATCATTGTGTTCCCAAACTTTTTCAAGCATCCCTCCGACTTCTTCGAACACGGCCAATTGCATGATGTAATCTCCTAGAGGTATTGTTCCCCCGCTACAATTAAAAAAATCTAAGTAAGATTTATTAGTGGATTGGCACAATTGTTCACTTACACTCATTTTTCTCAGACCCTTTGTTCTTCTTATTTGAAAATATTTCAAATATGCGGGAAAAAACTTTGGGCGATGGAATTCTGCATTCCTTCCCGCAAGCTTGACAACTATCACGGATAAACCTCGTAAAAGAGGGATATACGGATTGATTGAAATCTTGATCTTTGGCCATATCTTCGTTTTAACAATCAACGCGATACCTTTAAGTGTAGGTTTGTAATGCTTGTAATGGATTGAGATGGAAAAAATATGTCAACTCTGTAAAAACACCTTTGAAACAAAGACCAAAAGGATCTACTGTCCTAATTGTGATAGTGAAGCCAATAGATTGCGAGTACGGAAACATAGGGAAACTCATATAACTAACCTGCAAAACAAAACAGCGGACCAACTAAGAAAAACTCAAATCTATCTCGATATCGAAACAGCTTTTGATAAAAAGATTAAAATATTTATATCGAAGTGTGAAAATGTAAAAAAGCATATTAATGATGTCCAAGAGAGAACGGTATTTTTGGACCATTATAAGAAAATGATGGACGAGGGGATGACATGGTCTGAACTTTACAGGGTGAGTGGCGTATGTAAGAGCGTATTCAACGACTATCTAAAAGCATTCATGAGAAAGAATCTTATAGATAATAAATCGGGTCGTTTTTATTTTGCGAATGTCACGGGCTTGGATGCTATGAAGGTTATCCATGAGGATATTCTGCATATGAGCACCCCGCAGAATCTCCTCCAAACAATGACCTGCGGATATTATTTTCCCAGATACAACATAGGAGATTTCTCTGATGAGGAGATGGAAACAATCAGAGAAACAGAGCAATACTTTTACAAAGCCCAGTATGCTGTCGAAGCGGCGCTTCACAAAATAAGGACGAGGAGACAACAAGCGGTCTGGCAGGAGTTCATCGATGACTCATCAATATTCATCTTGACCCGTTTCTTTAAATGGACGGAACTTGTTTTCCTCAAGTCTTTACCGTATTTCCTAATCACCAACATCGTTGAAGCTAAGGAAATGCCAAAAACTAATCTCATTGAAATTCTCTCTGATTTCAAATCAATATGTGATAATGCGTGTTTCTGTTATCTCTTTTCTCGTAAATATCCGAATCTTTCCGGGCAAATGGCTGAAAGACTGGAGAAACAAATCCATGAAAACGAAAGAAATACGCTTCAATATGTTCAGGCTGTGTTTTCGAAATTAGAGAGAATCGACTACGATTTTTCTAACCATATGGTGGTGACGAATAGTATACACAATACTACATATCTTTTAAATGAGAGCATGGATAAGAATAAAATGCTAGAAAACTACGGAAAGAAATTGATCGAATGGAATTCTCGTCAAAATACGTCTGATCCTGCTATTGAGGATGAGAAAATCAGCCATCATGACTTAGCAGGGAACCGCTTTTTTACTGAGAATGACATTTTTTCTGAGGATCGTGATTTTTTTGATTTAT
>CAIYYQ010000259.1 GCA_903930505.1 Methanobacteriota archaeon | reverse complement strand
ATCGCTTCGATAGCTCGTTCTGCGCGGCGTTCTTGGAAAAGATTGAACAAAACACTAAGGATGACAACACCTAAAATCGCAAACCCCATCTCAAGGGAACCGGTATCATTCGATGTACATCCTGTGATAAATGAGAGAAGTGCGGCAATGAGTAAAAGGATGTTGAAAAGGTTTTTGAACTGGGTGAAAATTTTTTTGTAGAGACGGCGTTTTTTCTTTTCAGGAAGGACGTTACATCCGTACTGTTGAAGTCGCTGGTCGGCCTCAGCTGTAGAGAGTCCCTCAGAATTAGTTTTTAAACTATCATAAAGTTGCTCGACGGAGCATCTGACCCATTTCGTACTATCGGGCTTACAGAGATTATTTTCCATGCACTGTTTTCGCCTTCTAAGACTTTGGGTAGTCTACCATTCGTATACAGGCTACCGAACATTCTGGGCACGTAGCAATAATTATCATATCAATATTGTGGTTTAACTCAACTTTATATACTCTTCTCCTGGAAAATGAAACATATACTCCTCAGTTTATGTCGATTAATTAAGCGCAGTGTCGTCAAGACATATACTCTCAGCGAGTACATCTAACATCAATAAAACTATTCAACAGATATAAGACCTGCAAATTTACTAGTAAATGCACGTCAATATCTCCCCCTCTGCACTTTTTTACTATTTTTTACAGGAGAAAATCGTATTCTTTTGCAAAAATTGATTTGAATTCCCAGGATGTTAACGATGCAAAAATTATACATAAAACTATCCCGGCAATGAGCCCTTTTCGTCTCCATTGATGTCTTTTCATTGGTTAACCAACAACAGATAATATCATATTTGAACATAAATATTTTGAACAGAATGATTTTCTTGTATAAATACGATTGGAATTACTCATGTTAAATCAGAAATCGGGCTTTTTACTGAATGTATAATGAGATAATCTCTAATCATTATATTCATCAATAAAATAAGTTTACAAAGGAAAACAGATAGAAAATCTTATACAATAATTCGGCATAGACGTAAGAAATCGAATTAGAAGAAACAGGGGTTTAACATATGAAGAAGTACGGACTGTATATCAACGGTAAATGGATTTCATCAACAAGTGATAAAACATTTGAAACAAAAAGCCCCATCACTGGTGAAGTCCTCGCAACGTTTCCACAGGGAACTAAAGATGACGTAATCAAAGCAATAGATGCTGCTGAAAAAGCATTTCCTAAATGGAAAAAACATCCAGCACCGAAACGAGGTGAAATCATCTTTAAGGCAGCATCAATTATGCGAGAAAAGAAAGACGAGTTAGGTTCAACTGTATCACAAGAAATGGGAAAAATTATCGCTGAAGGAAAAGGTGATGTGCAGGAATCGATTGATTTTCTTGAATACATTGCAGGGGAAGGAAGACGACTGTTGGGTGAGACAACACCCTCTGAATTACAAAATAAGTTTTGTATGACGGTCCGTCAGCCAATCGGCGTTGTCGGGTGTATCACGCCATGGAACTTCCCGACAGCAATTCCCTGTTGGAAGCTCGGAGCTGCTCTAATCTCCGGAAATACTGTTATCTTCAAACCAGCATCGTTAACTCCATTGTGCGCAGCGAGACTAGTTGAAATATTTGATGAGGCCGGTCTTCCTGCTGGTGTATTAAATTTTGTCACAGGTTCAGCTAGTAGTGTTGGTAATGAAATCGTTGAAAATCCAAAAGTGAAAGCTATTTCTTTTACCGGTGGAGTCTCTGCAGGGGTTGATGTGTATACACGAGCTGCGAAGTATTTGAAATCTGTTGAGGTTGAATTAGGTGGGAAAAATCCTCAGATCATTATGGATGATGCAAATATTGATTTAGCGATTGAGGGGGTTCTTTTTGGTGCATTTGGCAGTCAAGGGCAACGTTGCACTGCGACGAGTCGGCTTATTGTTCATGAAAAGGTGTATACTGAAGTAATGGAAAAATTGGTAAAAAGAACGAACGCATTGAAAATAGGGAATCCATTGGATCCTTTGATTAATGTCGGTCCCGTGGCAAGTGAAGATCAACTGAAAACAGTGTTGAAATATGTTGATATTGGTGTGAAAGAAGGAGCAAAACTACTCTGTGGCGGAAAGAGACTTACTGGTGGAATATTCGATAAGGGATTTTTTGTTCAACCAGCGATCTTTGAAGCAAAACATGGAATGCGGATAACCAAGGAGGAAATCTTCGGGCCAGTCCTCAGTGTAATGAAAATAAAGAATTATGAGGAAGCAGTCAAAATCGCTAATGATGTAGAATACGGTCTTTCTTCATCGATTTATACCAAAGACATTAATCTTTCATTCAGAGCCATTGAAGATTTTGAAACCGGTATCACGTACATCAATGCTCCAACAATTGGTGCTGAGGTGCATCTTCCCTTTGGGGGAATAAAAAATACAGGGAATGGTGGACGAGAAGCAGGGACAACAGCAATTGATGAGTTCACAGAAATTAAAACAGTGTTTATCGATTACAGTAACAAACTTCAGAAAGCACAAATTGAAGATGCAAGTAGAAATATGTAATTGTTCAAATTATTTATTTGAAAGAAAATGCAACAATACTTTTATTTGCATGAAGATGATTATGATAGTCACACCTTAATTAGTATCTCTTTTGTTTCGAAATTTGGACGAGAAATAATAACGCGATATTCACCGGGTAAACCAGTGAATGTAACAATACCCTTCGCATCTGTTTGTAGATTACCTTGGGAAAATAATCCCCACCAGAGTTCTTTCATAGGATCATACACTTGTCGTTTTTCTCCTTCAAAAACTTCATTTGTTTTTGTATCTCTATACCCAGAAGTAAATCCCGTCGCAAGTCGTACACCGACATTTTGACCACCTACACCAGCTTCTGTAAAATCAATCATATCCCAGTGAACACCTACTATCTTTGGATTTGAAATAATATACTGCATGAGATTTACTGTTTGTTCTTTCTGCCATTCCTCTGAATGCCCTTCTGGATTTGGATAATACACAAAACCGGTTGTATTCACTCCATTGGGCGCAGGATGGAGCTCTTCAGGTACAACAGGTTCCTCTGCTAAGAATGATACGGAGGCAATATATACTTCTCTGTTAAAAGCGCAAAGAGATTCAAGAAAATTTCTTCCATCACTCCAATTCCCCTTAGAAAACCACCCAAAGGGTTGAATGAAAACCGTTATCATATCATAGTTTGTGTTGTTCATTCTTTTTAAAAAATCAGTGATGTTTAATGGATATCTGTCCTGTTCGACTAATAACTTATTTTTCGTTCGCTGTTCCTCCATGAACGGAGAAAGATCAGAAGAAGACACAACAATACTTACTTTAGCGGTGGTATCCGCCTCTTTTATTGTATTCGTAAGCATGTCAAACCAGTCAATTATCTCCTGATTTGTCAATCCAGCGTTTATCCCAAGAACATTTCCCTCAACTTCAATCATATAAAAATCTGGTTTAAATTGTAAATGATTTAACAAAGCGGTAACAAACTCAAGATATTTTGTCTTAACCTGTGTTAGATTATTTTTATCTATCCACCCGGGGTAACCTGTCTCTCGAAAGCTGTCCATTTTCTCACCAACAATCCATGCAGATGTTGCAATAACACCTAAACGAAGAAAAACATGCTCTGCATCTGATTTCAGGTGGCCTTGTTCGTCGACAACTCCTGTTTGTTCAAGAAAACTCCAGTTATACACATCGTCTTGTGGCTCCAGCTTACCCCAAAACCAATCCAAGTAAATACCTTCGGTGTTACTGCCAGCTTCTTTCGCCCCATTCTCCGAATATTCCCCAACATTATACATAAACTCCTGACTTATCTGTTCATAACGGACTGTAGCATTTGGGATCGATACATTATCAGAATCTGATACTTTTATCAGGATTTCTTTTTGCCGTGAATCTACTGAACTGGTAGTAGAATACGTTACTGTAAGTTGTCTCTGTTTAACAAAACTATTCAGTACTACAACGCCCATAATAAAAAGGATTACCAGGAAAACCCATAAAACTTTACGATTCATAATTCCAGTAAATGAAAAAATTACTATAAATATTATCTTAACTATGACCACGCACTGTTTTTGTTACAGTATTTTCAAAAAAACTCTCCTAAAAATCTCGCCTGTTGACATGTTCAATTCCCGATATGTTTTTCATTAACATCGTTAGTTAACAGAAGGATGAAATGTTAGAAGCATATATTTGTTAAAGCTTCGTTCCTGTTAACATTTTTGTATCTGTTACACCATGTATTGACGTTATTTTATGGGTTACAATTTCTTCTAGATTTTCGAAATCTTCAGCCTCGATTTTTGCGATAAGATCACATTCTCCAAACAAGGGATGAAGTTCGATGATCTGCGATATCTTAACAAGCTTGTTGTATACCTCATATTCATGCCCAGGAATAATATTTATCGTTACAAAACCTATAGCCATATTTATCTCCTTTTTTCTCGCAAAGAAATGATTATTACGAGCAATATCTTGTTTAATCGGCTAATCATATAACGTCATCTTTTCATTCATTTTTTAATCAACTGTCGGTCACAAAATGAAGTCCCACTTTCGCACCCTTCAGCTTTATCTGCACTTTATCGACAAGCTCGATAACCTTCTCCGGCGTCACCTTCGTTTCCTCCCAGTCGTAGACAAAATCATGCATTCCAAGAGTCGGTTTAAACCCGAGTTCCTTAAACATCTTTGTTACCTCTGATAATAACCTACCTTCACTACTAACTATTATACTTACATGTGTCCTCATAAAAAACCCCTCTTACTCTTTCTGGATCTTGCTCCTGCCAAAACTCCTGATAATATCATTAGAAGATATGGTACCAACAAGATTGTTTTTATCATCCATAACTAAAAGATGATGCAGACAACTCCGTTCCATTATTCTAATAGCATCCTTAATGGTGGTATCTTCATGCACCTGAATACAAGGATTGGAACCGCCCAGCTGACACGCGGTCATAAACTTCTCTGCCGGAGGCCCTCTCATAATGTCTATGACTTTCATATCTTCAATCTCTGTAGAACCACCTGTCTCCTTAGCATCTTTCGCAAAAACCTCTTTCACCAGTGCTGAATAAATATCACTTGCCGTAATAACACCGACGATATCCTCTTTGGATTTTACTACAGCTATGTCTGCTTCTGCTTTTGACATCTTAAAGATGACATTTGCTAAACGCTCTTCTACTGTCGTATAGGTCACATCTGTTTTCATATGATCTTTTATTTTATTATTAAACTCCATTGTCTTTTGCCACCAACCCTTTTAATGTAACTATCGTTAAACTCAAATACGCTATCAAATGATTTTTATATTATAAAAATACACACTACCAAAATGTGTAGTAATCTGGGGAAGATTATTATAGAATCAATTCATCATTGAATATTATTCCTATGACACGAGAGTCCCGAACGAAAATCGAAAATTGTGGTTTAATAAAATTAAGTCAACTCCTTGGGAAAAAATGGTCATTACCCATCCTTCATTCGTTTATTTTTGATGAAATACAAACATTTGTTCAAATAGAGAAAAAATTCAGAAACGATATACATCCAACGACGCTTTCAAACAGATTGAAGGCATTTGAACGATTTAATATTATTCTCAGGGAAGAGAATACGTACAAGATAACTGTTTTTGGTAAATTATTAATCAAAACACAGTATGATCTGAAAGTTAAAGCAAAACAAAACAATCTATCAATCCCTGAAGAATGCGAACATGGAGAATGCATTTGTAATAAATTCTTTATGAAATAAGATTACAACATAATACTACAGCTAAATTTTAAGCTGTTTTTTTCCTGCGGGCTTTTCATCAATGCTCCGTAATCCCTCCAGCAGCTTTTGAACCTTTTTCGTCTTTAGATACAAACCCATTGACTGGAACGATTATCAATCATACTAGTAAAAATATACATAGATCAGCAGAATGTGAAAATTTACTAGTAAACATATGCGGCCCTCTTTTGAAATGCTGTTAGAGGATGATGATGGAATATTTTCAGGGGAAAAAAGAGGAGCATACTAGTAAATTAGTGTTCGAATCTCCGCCCCTGCACTATTCCATACAACAGAGAAAAACAGTTTTCATATTTGGTATCGGTAAACTTTTTAAGCTCTCGTGTAATTAAGATATGTTGCAGGGATGCAGAAAAAAGGATGGGATAACGATGCAAATATTTAGAAAAATAATAGTAGTTTTGGTGTTTTGTTTGTGTGGACTGTGTTTGTTTACAGAAACTGTTGCTGCCGCAACAACCACAGAAATTACCACTGGTTTAACTTTTGGAGTAATTATTGCAGCAATTGCACTTATCATCACGTTTTTCTTTTTCTCAGGTGGTATAAAATATGTGACCCCGGAAAACGTCCTGGAAACAGTAGTGAGGAAAAATCTTTACGAATATCTAGATGAATTCCCTGGTTCTCATCTGCGCGAGATCGCACGTGAGCTTAATTTAAAACCAAGTAACGCAGCTTGGCATCTAAGAAAACTTGAACAAACAAATCTTATTCGCAGTAGACTGATTGGGGGAAAAAAGGTTTTTTATCTTGTTGAAGGTGGAGTTGAAACACGCAAACTTGCGATTGCTGAATCAATTCTACGCAACGAAAACGCAAAAAGCATCATGGATTATCTCGCAAGCCATCCTGGAAAACATTTACTTGAAATCTCTCAAGCACTTGGACTTAATCATCATGTGGTGAAATGGCATCTGAAAAAAATGTATGAGGCTGAACT
>CAIYYQ010000258.1 GCA_903930505.1 Methanobacteriota archaeon | reverse complement strand
TCGTTTGATTATTCGTACTTGTTCTCCGCGAACCGTAATTGGGATTGGAACCATTGCTTCAAAAAGTTCAACGGTGATTTCTTCTTTTGTATCATCAATATGCGTGACTTTTGCGGTTTCCCCACGGAACGGTCCTGCAACCATCTCCACGATATCTCCTTCTGTAATCTTCGAAACCGCGGATGCTGGCGTCAGAAAATGCTCAATCTGATTAATCGGAATATCTCCCTCAAGCATATTACGCACATATGAAATTGTTTTAATCATATCTTTAATCAATTCATCGTTATAACTTTCCACAAAAATATACCCTCGAAGTTCAGGAGTTACAAGAATCGCGGGGATATCGATCTTTGATTTTTTAGCTCTACTATTGATCATATCTGCGGCGTTCTGTTCTTTACCAACCTGAGTTTTAATCGAAAAGATCAATGATTGCTCTTCGTTTGTCTCACTACCGTCATTGTTCTGCATAATTTGTTCACACCGTTAATGTCCAATTGATGAGAGGATCCACGGGACAACAACCTGTTTTATGATGTAGATGGTAAAACCAATTGCACCAATAAGCAGGATACCTAACCCAGTGATCTTCGAGGTTTTTCCGTATTCCTCGTTTGTCGGTTTGCGCGCCATTTTTAGAACTCGACCGTACTTTCCTTTGCCGAATCGCTGCTGTCGCGCTTCCACCTTATGTTGCATGTCCATTGCTTTTTCAAGAAAGCTTTTTTTACCAGTTTCCACTCTAACACCTGTAGTCTTCTACCTAAAGGTCAAACAGAAAGGGATATATAAAGAATTTGGCGATTTTCTATGCGACAAAATCAATGCCATATTCCTTATTATCAGTTGATCGTGGTGCTGGGCCGAGGATCTGTTTTGATTTCACCCCAGTAATCACCAGCATCGCTCGAATCGTTCGTTTCAATGTAGGGTCAATCGTGGTACCCCAGATGATCCGGGCATTCGGGTCAACCCGTGAATATATTTCTTCAACGACCTTTTCTGCCTCGGCAATAGTCATGTCGTCTCCACCAGTAACATTCACCAGTGCACCAGTTGCCGCGGAGATATCAACCTCAAGCAGTGGTGAATTCAATGCTTCAAGCACTGCATTGACTGCTTTGTTTTCTCCTTCGGCCTCTCCAAGCCCAATCATCGCGACACCACCACGAGTCATCACGGTTTTCAAATCCGCAAAATCAAGATTCACAAGCCCGGGTTTCGTGATCATCTCAGTAATTCCTTTAATAGAACGCATGAGTACCTCATCAGCGACCTTAAACGCTGCGTTCAACGGCAGATTCGGAACAATATCGAGAAGTTTATCGTTTGGAATCACAATCACGGTATCGCAGATCTCCCGTAATCGCCGTAATCCCTCTTCTGCATTTTCCAATCTGATTGCTCCTTCCACACCAAACGGAAGCGTTGCAACACCAATCGTTAACGCACCTGATTCTTTAGCAATCTGTGCAACAACAGGTGCACAACCAGTACCAGTACCGCCACCAAGGCCACAGGTCACAAACACCATATCTGAAGGAACAATCGCTTCGCGAATTGCTGCCTCGCTTTCTTTTGCTGCTTCTTCCCCTACTTGCGGGAGGGATCCAGCTCCTAATCCACGGGTGAGATGTCTCCCAATGAGAATCTTATGCGGAACTTTAGATAACAGAAGATGCTGAGCATCAGTATTCACCGCAAATAAATCAGCACCAACAATATTTTCTATTACACATCGTGAAATCGTATTGGTTCCTGCACCACCACAACCAAACACCTTGATGTTGGTTTTTAACCCTTTTAAAATCTCCTCAAGTTCCTCATCAGCGGTCCCAGACATTCCTGCGACTCGTATATTCGAGGAGCTAC
>CAIYYQ010000257.1 GCA_903930505.1 Methanobacteriota archaeon | reverse complement strand
AGCATGGACATTTACTCGTCCAAGCATCGCTCCTCGTACGTACTCGAGTGGCGCAGGATCACCGATGCCTGCCGCATGGTTATAAATCAGATATTTCTGAAATTCTTTTGCTTGATCATCGTTGAGGACGATTTCTGAGAATTCACCGATGCCTGTGTTCACCCCGTACATAATTTCATGGGTGGCCATCTTTTTTTCCAGCATCGCTCGACATGCCTTGATGCGTTCTATGGCATCGGCATGAAGTTGTATTTTTTCGTTATTCCGTGCGACGTTGACGACATCTTCAATAGTTAAACCTGCACCTTTGATGGTAATGGTCATATATTGCCTCCTTCTACAATACTCGTTGAACATCGGTAATAAATAATGATGTATATAAGTTTCCTAATGATGTATTAAAATAATACATACTATGTGGAAGATAATCAATGAAAAATAAAAGAGCAAATACTGAAGAGCAAATCTGGAATACAATTGCTGAAAGTTATGATTCAACCCGTAGAAAACCCTGGAATCAATGTCTGGATTTTATCGATGAACTCTCATCACAGGCAATAGTTGCTGATCTTGGATGTGGAAACGGCCGTCATCTTCTTCCCTGCGCAGAACACTGTAAAACCGCGATAGGCGTTGATATTTCACAAAAGCTTCTTCAGATCTCTAAACAAAAAACAAAAGAAAGGAACCTGCAGAATGTACTCTTTATTCATGGTGATGTACGAAATATTCCGCTGAAAGACAGTTCTATTGATGCTCTGCTTTATATCGCTTCTTTGCATTCTATCAAAGGGAGAAATGAACGTATCCGATCATTGCAGGAAGTCTCAAGAATCTTGAAACAAAATGGAACTGCTTTGATTAGTGTATGGTCTCGTTGGCAAGATAAATACAGAAATTATTTTATCAAACAGTTTTTTACGAGAAACCGATTAATGGAATTTGGTGATATTGACATTTTTTGGAGACAACATGGTCTTAATATTCCACGATTTTATCATCTTTATAGCAAACGAGAATTCCTTGAAGATATCAGTCAGTCAGGATTAAAAATTAAAAAGATGCAATCCGTGAAATTTTATTCACGATACACTGTAGATAATTATTTTGCACTCGTACAAAAACAATAATTTTTTAGGTATGTTTGTTCTCAGTTTTTTGTACTTGTACAATTGTGATATGTTTTTATCATGTTTTGAAGTGAGCAGGCAATGGTCACTGGTCCGACTCCTCCAGGTACTGGTGTGAGTTTTCCTGCTTTTTCTTTGACTGCTTGAAAATCAACGTCACCGCAAACACCATCTTTTGTTTGAATGATGCCGACATCAATAACAAATGCACCCTCCTTTACATGATCTTTAGTGATGAGTTTTGGGACGCCTGCTGCAGTAATAAGAACATCGGCGTTAGACGTGTATTGCTTAAGGTGTTTCGTATACACATGACATATTGAGACTGTTGCATTTCTATTAAGGAGAAGCATGGTAAGTGGTTTTCCTACGACAGTGCTATGGTTGACGACTACGACATCTTTTCCTTTGACATCAAAATGTTCATGTTCAAGGATAGTAAGTACCGCAAGAGGCGTACAGGGAACAAGATGTTCGTCACCGATAAGTGTTCGTCCCATATTTAACGGGTGAAAACCCTCAACATCTTTTTTTGGATCGATCGCATTCATCAGCCGCTCTGGGAAAAGATTTTTTGGGATGGGGAATTGAAGAAGGATTCCATGAATATCTTGATTTATATTCAAATCATGAATTGTGTCTAATACAGTTTTTTCTGAAACGGTCATAGGCAGTTCGATGTGTTGTGAGCGAATGCCAACTGTTTTACAGGCAGAGTCTCGTAATCGAAGGTACAGTGCTGCAGCAGGATCATTGCCGATGATAATGGTGGTAATTTGGGGTATTGTTTGACGTGTATTGTGTAAGGTTGTTACTTCATCTAAAATCTTTTTTTGGATTTCTGAAGCGATCTTTTTCCCATCAATTATTATCGCTGTCATAGATATCAATTCAGAACAATCTCTTTTGTGGTTATAAAGACAGTGGTTTTTTGCCTATCGCGTAGAACTGCGGAAAAAAACTTAATTGAATGCCGTCATCAAGTGATTTGAGATAGTCGTATTCCCATTGGTCTATTTCCTCATTGGTTAACCCTGCGTCTCTCATTACTTTGATGTAGAAATCTCGAGCATGAAGGTAATATTCTTTGTCTTCTTCGCAGGACCATATTCTGCTGTTTCCGATTCCAACTTTTGTTTGTAATCCTGCACGGACAAAGAATGTACGGAGTTTTCGTCCAATATGCGGGTCACCCTGTTTTTTCCGTATTGCTTCACCGGCAAAGAGAGGATCAACTGTTGGGTGTTCTGGCCAGTGGATTTTTCCCCCGTAATCTGGTTCAAGGGACGCAAGGATTGTTCCTCCGGGTTTGACGACACGTGTCATTTCGTTGATTACTGCTTGGGGGTCATCGACCCACATAAAAAGAAGGTTACAGGTGACAAGATCAAATGTTTCTTTTTGAAAGGGGAGACGATGTGCTTCTCCCAGACATAAGCGAACATTGACATAATCTTTGAGGATATTTCGTGCGACATTAAGCATATCTAGTGATCCGTCGATACCAATAACTGTTCCTTTTGTTAATCGGGCGATATCGCGGGTTACTACTCCTGAGCCGCATCCGACATCAAGAATTCGTGCCGCATCTTTTAGCCCTACTTTGAGGTAAAGGGGGAGTCGCTCTTCTGCGGTTTCCACTGCTTGAAGGTGGAGTTTTTTGATGAAATCGTTTAACTGACTTGAAGGTATTTTAGGTCTTACTCCTGGTTTATCCATAAAAACACCACCTTTATATACTATGAGCGAACAATGATTAACACGGTTTTAGTATTGAGTTTATGCATATATGAACATAATCATTAAAACCTTTTTTATATGATTATAATCAAATGCATGAATGAATGCATCCCATCCCTTTTTTTATTCGTCATCTTTCTTAACTTGCTTCTTTAACAACTTGATAGCATCTACCAAAGCATCTTTCCTCATCTTGTTGTACCTGGCGAAAATATCGTTTGGCAATCTGCAATAAAATTCATCCACAAACGATCTATAAACTCTTTTTTGCCCCGATGGCAGAGATCGCATAATATAACCCTTGCCGCACCTGTACCATTTCCCAATACCCGCATACGACACCTTGATAATGTAATCATCATAAGATTTCAATGCACCGAGCAGTCCGTCTCCTGATGGTGCGGTAAGCAACATACTTGCCACGGAGCTTCTCACCGTATCCAAAACAGCAACCAATCGCTGCACCAAACGAGGATTAGTAAAATACACACTACCAGATCCGCTGATCCTGCAGTCATCCCAAATCAAACAATACTCACGTTTATCTTTAGTAGCAGCATTTTCTAAGAAGGATACGACATCAGCAAGCTTAAACTTAATCGACTTCAAACAAATCTCCCATGCTTCAGCATCGGAATAACCCAGGGCGATCAATGCACAATGAAGGCTTTTCAAAACATAACAACTTTTGCCGATACCCCTGGCCCCAGAAACCAACCCAGAGAAAAAAGAATCACCATGAACAGCACCATAGATTTTTTTACCCAAAATAGGGCCATTAATGTACCCATGGATACTATCAACATTAGAATCACCACTTTTAGCAGCTTCAGACGTGTTTTCTATCATATCAATCAACTTTTACAAAGTTTCCTATGTACAGTATGTGAATATAGAGACAGAAAAACCATAAAATTAAGATGGTTCGCCCTCTCTCCAATGTTCAACACCCTTACGAGACTCAAATAGAGCGCCATGCTCAGCCAATAAATCAATAAGGTTACGGAACTTCGCATCAGCCTTCATATAACGCCATGGCCGTGTTTTCATCTCATAAAGAATAGGATTATAGTAATACCGACCTGGCTCATTTTTAAAGACAGTTACCTTATGAATATACCACTTCTCCAGAATATCATCAGCCTCTCGTATCTTATCCTTAAAAAAGACACCATCGATATTAAAATTCATTGCAGTTTCAAGATCAGATACTTCCTTCTCAAACTCATCAAGAGTATCAATGCTTCGTACATGAAGACAACGATCAATGTGCGCCTGCATGATAAGTTTATAATTCAACTTATCACCAGGTACCACGTTTTGTTTATCTATATCTTTTATCTCAACCATATTTTTTACCTCTTCAGCATTTCACGCTGCAACAGTATTTTATCAATAATGTCGATTGTCTCCTGAGTGAAACAAACCTTTCGCTGTATCTCAGGATCGTCAAGAAAACATTTTTCGCACTCTTGCAGCTTCAATAATATGTCTTTGTGCCATAGCAGCTTTTCAGTAGAGCTAGTTTTAAAATTCTCTACCACCTCATCATAATTTCGTACTTCTATTCCTTTTATTTTCATATTTTTTATCAACTCCAATTATTTTTTTTATTGTCTCATTCCGCAACGAGGACAAATCGCATTCCAGTTTGAATCCATCTTAAAATTAACAACACTTTGGCAATACTTACAAATCATTTCAAATCACCTCCTTTTTCTTCCTTAAAAAAGTTCTTAACACGCAAGTTCCCAGAATCACAGGATGGGCAACGATACAAACCGCACCCGATCCATTCATAACCGCATCGGCAACATTCCGCAAGTACCCAAGATGGTTTATTTTTAGATAAACTCATAAATTAGATTCCCTCCTGATATACACGATATTTTTTTTCAAAAAATGAATATGTTTCTCCGAGAGATACACTGTATACACGATATTTCTCTACATTATACCGTGTGGGTGTGCATATACATGTATAATAAAGTTGTAAGAAAATATGGTGTATATCGTGTATTCTTAGCATTTTAAAACCTCCTGTTGCTCTCCGAGAACCCATGTACACTTAATGCCATGCCATAGTTTCTTATGCTTTCCTAGTTGCGTTTGCCCTTCACTAATTACTACGCCATGTTTTAACTCGGGCTTGAATTTTCGCGAAAACACATTATCTGCTTTGTAAGGGTAACCCATGCTTTTACAATAGTCAACATAGGAAAGATACAAGTTTTCTCTTGAAGTACTGCTTTCAGGATCACCAACTACATACTGGTCTACAAACTCTCGTATAGGGTTAGTTCCCTTCTGCATGAGGTCTTTAACCTGGGCTAGTGTCTTATGCTCTGAATAGCCATGATTCGCCTTGAGCCGATATAATCCTTCTAATGACCAGTTTAAAAGACCGCTTAGCTCCTCATCTGTTGCTATTACTTTATAGTAGTCCTCTATTTGTTTATCCGTTTGTATTTGGTTACTGAAAACTATCACAATCCATCTTACATAAAAAGCATCGTTCTTATTTTTTGTATCTGGTATCTGGTTACATGCGAAAATGATTTTAGCGTAGTTCACGAATTTAAAACGGTCTTGGTGTTTTTTTTGTCCGCTTTGCCAATCGTTACCAGTGAGACTTAAAAATTTATCAATGTATGTTATTTCTCCTGGGTTAAGTTCGCTACAGGTGTTAGCTAGTTTATGGTACAGTTCGATACTTGAAAAACGATCTGTGCATAAATCCCATAGATTTACGTTGCTAGTGTTATCCTTTCCTAAAAATAAATCAAGTAGTCGTAACAACTGGCTTTTACCTGTGTCACGTTCACCAACACACATAATAGCACGTTTAAAACTATAGCTTCTTTGTAGGCAATCACCAAAAAACTCTTGCATCAGTGGTACATCGTTGCTATCTAATGTTTCATCTAGGAATGTTTGTATTTTATCTATTTTTGCATTTGGATCCCAAACTATTGGTATTTCATTAAGAAATTTATACTGTGGATCGTGCTGGAGTAATTCTTTAGTATCTATGTTGAAAACACCGTTTTTCAGATTAATAAGATGTGTTGGTGGCTCTAGTTCATCTCTCTTAATCATCTCTTTGGTTTTTATGAATGTTAATACCTCTGATTTGTACCTACTGCACATTTGTTCATCGAGATAGTAGTTTATCCTCTGTTCAATGTGCTTCTCTCCACCTTGCTCGTAATAGCTACCATTAAACCAGAGTATCTCCTGGTTGTCAAAAATAACTAAATAATGGTTATCGTCACCGTTTAAAATGAGTTTTGCTAACCTGGGACAACTTACTTTTATTTTACCAGTATTTTCATCTTTATAAAATACTTTATACTGGTCTAGTATCTCCTGTTTAAGTTTAAACCTCTGTTCATCTGTTGCTTCTGTGTTACCGTGTTCTATATCTATTCTTAGTAAATCATTTTCAATAGTCATTAAATCTACTCCTGTAGAAATCCGCATCGTTTCTTGTTGTAAATTCCGCAACATCACACAGTGAACATATCCAATAGTCACCGTTCATGGGATCCCGAATAAGTACCATACTAGCACCACAGGAGGGGCAATTCATCGAGAAACCTCCCACTTAATGATATATCGTTTTGCGATTGTGACAACGTAATTTTCAAGCTGAACTTTTAAAAAATCAGGTGTTTCCTCCACTAGAAGTCCTTTGACAAATCGGGGGGTTTCGCCTTCATAATAATTGATTCGCACCGCTTCGCTTACCATAATATCACCTTTAAAAAAATTTAGATTTTCTCCTTGTTTTCTAAATTTTCAAAATAAGTTATCGCTTGGTCGATGGTCATTTCTGGATGTTCAGAAAGAAATCGCTGAGCCCTGGGATATTTTTGGAGATCAACCATTGATACCACCTTTTGAAAAAAAATCTATAACAATCTGGCGGATGGCGAGACTTCGTGATATTCGCTCTTTTTTAGCGTAGGAATCAATTAGGGCAAGAAATTCATCGTCTGCATACATGGTTAATGGTTTACCTGGTTGCTGCATAAGAAAACATTATATAGTGAACTCATATATTACGTTTATATACGTGTATTCCGTAATAAAAAAGGGTTGATACCATGAAAAAAATAACCATGAAAGATATCCTCCATAATGAAAAATACATAAGATATAAATTCCTTTTTGAACTGATATACAATTCTGCAAGAATCCCGTTTAAAGACCTTCGACTTATTTTATGTAGAAACAATGGGTTAAAAATGAATTACCCCAACGAAGAAAAAAAACTAAAAGGTTATGATATAGAATTTGTACCAACAAAAAAACGTATAACTATTCCTGATTTAGATATCAAAGATATGGTAAATGATAAATTTAAGTTCCCTAATGCCCCAAGATTATGCGAAGCACTCAAAAAATTAATTGAATTGAATCTCATAGAGAAAACATCAGATAAAAAAGGTAAAAAAATCTATACTGTCACAGAATATGGTAATTGTGTTTGGTTACGTGATTTTATTCATATGACCATCGATGAATATGTTCCTGATGATATTGAACAGCTTGAACGATTAAATTACTGGCTCTGGGAATCATTTAAATTGAAGAAAAAATAAATTATTTTTTCTTTTTTCCGTTGATCTGTCCCTCATGTTTCATAATCTGTATTTCAAGTTGTGCCATTTTTAGATCACGTTTCATTTCTTCCATATTTTTTTCCATATCTTTAAGCTTCGTATCTTTTTCTTGCATCCTTGAGTTCAAATCAACAATGTCTTTCGAGGTTGTCTCAAAGATCGTCACATTCGGCATAAGTTTCTGATAGGTTGCTGCTTTATCCTCGGGTTTCATCTGACGGTAAGCCCTGGTTAACATCGTACTATGGCCCATCATGTACTCTGCGAAATCAGCATCACCAAGATAACTTCGATAGAATTTCCTAAGACAATGCGGATGCTGCAAAAGCCGATCACCCTTATGTTTCTTCTTAATCCTTCTACTCATTCGCCCTGTCCATTTATTTTTATAATGCTCAATATCAACAAGAGCTGCTTTCATCAAAAGAGTTTTCCAGATCACAAGAGCATTATGATAACTCATAGGAAAAATCCGAGGATCGTTCTCATCTTTCTTATGTGTGTTTCGTTTCAATGCTGTTTTAAGGTACTCATCCCGTTCTTTCATCCAGGTGTTATATGCTGTTGTTGCCTCATCACTGATATAACAAAGTGTTTTCTGTTTGGTCTTTGTGGTGTTGCGATCAAGTCCTTTTTTTATGTTGATGGTTGCCGGTGATACCTCTATATTGATATCATCGGGTGTTAAAGCTAGTATTTCGGAGATCCTTCGCCCTGAGCTACAAAGCATCAAGAATAAAGCCCTTGAACATGCGTTCCCGTGCGCCAGGATTGTTTTAATGTCATTGGCATTGAGTATTGCCTCATCACTATCTGGCTCTGCGCCTCGTGTCCTAGCTTTGAGGATATCCCAGAATTCAATATCTTTAAAGTCTTTGTTGTTCGATACCATGAATTGTTTAACTGAATTGAAATAGGTACGTGTTGAGAGATCAGGTCGACCTTTTTCTTTTTGTATTTGGTGGATTTTTATCAAGTCATCGTCATATCTTCCGTTTAACACTTTTTCTCCTTTTTCATTTTTGATATATGCATCTTCAAAATATGTATTCATGTCTTTGTTTAAGAGTTTGAAATAGCTTTGTATGTTCATACGGTAGTTTCTGCGTGTTGATGGTGAGCTTAGAAGTTTTTTATCTAAAAAATTATCTATCTTGTCGTTTTTCATAGTTCCGTCTCTGTCTCTTTAAAATCATGCTTAGATATATCTGTTATCTTGAATAAAGCAGATTTAGTCTCTTGATATTTACCAAACTTACTATCATCAACTATTTGTTTAGGAGATTCACTTAAAAGCTCTTCTTTTGTTTTTTGTATCCATTCTTTTCTTTCTTCTACAGGGTCTTTATAATCAGTTCCTTCTTTCAGATGGTCAGCTATCTCAATCATAGGTACTTCTTGTTCCATTTCTTCAAGATCATCTACAAGAGATTGTACCTTACGCTCAAGATGCACTTCCTTCATACTTTCTGATTTTCCACCACTTTCTGGTGGAAGATTATATTCTTTAAATTTCTCTCTATACCAACTTTCGCTTTTCTTTAACTCCTCAAAGAACTCCCCTTTACTATCAGCACTAAGATATTCCCTATGAACACTCTTAATCAAAATCTCTTCCCGTGATTGTAAGTCCTGTTCAGCCTCATCATACTCTTTCTCTAATTTTCTAAGAAGAATATAATCTGTTTTCTTTTTCTTTTTTTGTATTAGTTCTTGTTCACTCATTTTATCGCCTCTTTAAGTTTATTTTTTATATCATCATATTGATTTATTGTTTTGTTTTTGTATTAAGTTTTTTATGTGCTTCATATCTCCTTTGACCGCAAACGATTTCATAGATTCCTTCTTTTTTTCTTACAACAATCGGTTGTAGTAGTCCATGGTCTTTGATATCGTTGGCTAGGGATTCTATTTTTTGTGGATCAATATAAGTTCTCGGTTGTTGACTGCATGTTTTAATTTTATTCATTTCAATTTCTTGTATGTTCATTTTCTTCACAAAAGTAGTAACGCATAAAAGTATTTAAAAGTTTGTAAGTCCGTTTCAATCTATTTGATGAAATCAGTTAGTTCTTCTTTTGTTCGTTTGTGGCATGCGGAATCTTTTTGTGGCATTGGAAAACAAACATGAGTACGGAACTAGTGAATAATAAGGTTTTCT
>CAIYYQ010000256.1 GCA_903930505.1 Methanobacteriota archaeon | reverse complement strand
TATGTTTCCTGGAATTCTTCAAAAGAAAGTCCTTCTTGTCTTGATAAATCAAAACCTGAAGAGATGCCTAGATATGCACCCTTTCCACATTTATCACATAATCCGCCATCTTTTGCTTCCCTCACTCCGCATTTGTAACATTCACTCATAACCGCTTCCCTTTACAACAATCCTGTACATTTACTCCTGGATTATATGATATAGAATGGTATACAATATGGTATCTTTTAAAAATTTTGAATTTCATATTTTACCTCCGTTTCGTTTTTTCTTTTTTATGAGCCAAATTTTATTTGGACCAGAAAAAAGGCCGGCAGAGTGCCTTCCTTTTACACATAGCTTTGCGTTCAGTCGTCCTTTCTGGCACCAATTTCGTATTGTTGCTTCGGACACCCTATACATCGCCGATGCTTCTTTAACAAACATAAATTCATCTTCGTTCAAGGATAACCATCTACAATTCCAGCATCCCTTATAGATAAAAGTATTCATACTAATGAAATCGCCGTTATACTCGACGTGTGTCTCGTTGGTACAATCGCCAATTCTGATATTATCGCCAATCATAAAAACCTCCATTTGTTAACACGTCAAAATTATTAATGACGGTACAAAAACTATCTTTATTTTCTGTGAATTCTTTGAAAATTTCCTGCCTGTTGCATTGTCTTTTAATTTTTCCTACCCACATAAGCACCACTTTTTCTTAAGTTGAATACTCAACTTTTTTTCTCTAACGGGTTTCACATTCACCTTAAAATGGTTTTCTTATGTGGTTTGGTTTTTTCACAAATGTGATCGTTGAAACCCTTCGGCCGGAGCTTACCGGCTTATAATTACAATACAGGTATTTATATATAAATTTTTTGCATAACGAGACTTTGCATATAAAACCCCTAACGATATGCGCAAAATGGATCAGCAGAGTAGATAATTATCTAAAAAAAAAGAAGGAGCGGTGATCGCTCCTTTATTTTCTTTTCAGGTATGGGATACCAGTTCTTTTATTCATACCAACGGTGTGTCCCTCGGGCATATCGAAGGCGGTCTTTGATGGTTGATTCCTTTTTACGGTACTTGAAGATCCACCAACGCTTGATCGCATCAAAGAGTTCCTGCTGTGTTTCATAGTCTTCCGGGTGCAACAGATAGGGGTTGCTGAATCGTTCAACATTGATGGACCCTCGGGGTTCATCGTTTTTTTGCGCGGTTCCTGTTATACCAGAATGCCTGTGAAATTGCTCATAAAACTTCATAAAAGGGCAGGGGACAGGATGCTTTTTGCATCCTGCCCAATTGCAGAGTTCATCTCCGTTTTTTATTTTCATCGCCTAGATCGCCTCCTGTGGTGTTTAATGCCTGTTCATTCCTGGATAATTCACTTATTTTTTGGAGAATGCAATAAAAAAATTCTTCGCCATCTCTGGAACATATATTTCGTTTTTCACAAGAAGAACAGTTCCCTTGCTTGAAGTTCTCGACGGATGTCGGAAATTTTCTAAGCCTATAATCTCCTTTGTTATTGAATATACTGATTTCCCTGTTGACACAATCATCCAACTCATCCTTTGGAATTGCACCTATTG
>CAIYYQ010000255.1 GCA_903930505.1 Methanobacteriota archaeon | reverse complement strand
GTTCCGATGGATTATGCTACTGCGATGAAAACAAAGGCTGTACGAAAACCTGCGAATTTTATCTGTACAATATCAGATGATCGCGGCGAGGAACTTTTGTATGGGAACATGCCGATTTCTAAGGTATTTGAAAAAGATATTGGTATCGGCGGCGTGCTGAGTATCCTTTGGTTTAAAAAACAATTGCCATCCTACGCAACGAAGTTTATTGAGATGGCTATAATGGTCACCGCGGATCATGGGCCTGCTGTTTCTGGTGCGCATAACACGATTGTTGCGACACGCGCAGGTAAAGATCTGATTTCTTCTCTTGTGTCTGGTATGCTTACGATCGGGCCGCGCTTTGGTGGTGCGATTGATGGTGCTGCTCAGATGTTTTCTGAGGCGTATGATGCTGGGAAGACACCGCAGCAGTTTGTCGATGATATGAAGGCGAAAGGTGCAAATATTCAGGGTATTGGTCATCTGGTAAAATCCATCCACAACCCGGATATGCGTGTCACGATCATCAGTGGCTATGCGAAGAAACATTTCAAGAGTACTCCTCTGCTTGATTATGCGCGAGAAGTTGAGAAAATCACAACATCAAAACGGGACAATCTCATTCTCAACGTTGACGGATGTATCGGTATCTGTTTTGTTGATATGCTCAGATCTGAGTTCACGAAGCAAGAAGCAGATGAATATATCAAAATGGGTGCGTTGAATGGACTTTTTGTCCTGGGTAGAAGCATTGGACTGATCGGCCATTACCTCGATCAGAAGCGACTGAAACAGGGTTTGTACAGGCATCCATGGGATGATATCGCTTACATGCTGCCTGAAAAATAAAATGAGGGGAGTCTTTTTTCTCTCGTTTTTATTTTCTTTTTTATTTATTTTTTTTGATATGTCTATAACGAACAGAAAACATTAAAAACTAAAAAAAGAAAAAGAAGTTGGGAGAAATATTTTTTGTTAAAGAAAATACGTCTTCCAAAATAACGTTACTTCTCAAGACAAATCTCAATGGAAGAAACGTTGGATGTTCTGCCTTCTTCGTTCGTCACTGCTTCTGTGCCGATTTTGATATCTTTTAATTTTGCGTCTGTCACAAACCGGTTTCGTGTAATCTCCGCTGCATCGACTGCTCTGCTGATTGCTTTGCCTCGTGCTTTGATGATCACTTCACTTGAGCCACTGTTGAACTGAGTGACTATAGCGAGTACATAGCTCATTGGCGGTTTGCTTCCCACATAGATGATGTTCTCTGATGCGTTTCCTTTTCCCGTCATAACTTATCTCCCTGTATCATCTTTGGTTTTACGACTGCTCTCAATTCTGTTGTCCTTTATAATGATTTCGTAATTTTTCTCCTGTTTTTCCGATGATGCATTGCATCTTTCGAAGAACATCTGAAGGGTTTTTGCCAAGAAGGCGAATCATAGGTTCTTTTCCAACACCACCGGTATCATAGATTATATCAGGGATACAGTTGAGCCTTACGATTGCATCTTTAGTTCCCCATTCCATTGTTGAAGAGGCGTTCGCCGGCTCATTTTTTCGATCAAAAGAACCAACGGTTAACCCAGCGTTTCTACATAGATTAAGGTTTTCTTGCGAATAACGAATGTTCATCGCACATCGCATCGACATATCAAGAGACATCACCGTAAGGATAATCGAGGCTATGTGTTTTGAGACGCCGAAATCCAATCGACCATATCGAAGTACACGGTCGCATGTTTTTACGATTCGTCCCTCAATTGCGCAGATCTCATCTGGACTCATTGCACCAATTACTGCATAACCGATGTTCATTCCTACCTCAGGAACAAACTCTTTGGGTAAACCTGAGAGTAAACGATCAACCATGGTTTTTAACTCTAGCCACACACAAAAATGATCAATGCTAGGACATATCGGTGGAACATCATGGATATAAAGTGATTGATTCAAAAGTGTTGTGCTCTTTCCTAATCGAAAACCATCGTTAATCATCGTCCATGTCATGGTTTTTGCTTTTTGTGCTGCGTGAAAGGGTGTTTCTCCTAATGCAAGATACCCAGTAATAAGTGCTGAAAGTGTACACCCTGAGCCATGTGTTTTTCCCAGGGGGATTCGTGGGAGAGAAAACGTAGAGATTTTTTTCCCATCAAAAAAGACATCCGTGGCATCATCGCATTCAAGATGACCTCCTTTCAAAAATATGTGTTTTGGTCCGAGATGATGAAGTTTTTTGCAAGCGTTTTGCATTTCTTCCAAAGATTTTATCGTTTTTCCAAGAAGCATTTCTGCCTCAGGGATATTCGGGGTTAACAAGTATGTTTTCGGCAGCAGATCTTTTTTCAGTGTTTCAAGAAACGTTTTTTGAGAAAGACTATCTCCGCTTGTAGCAATCATTACAGGGTCGACAACAGCTTTCATATGATACTTTGAAATTTTTTTTACAACACAACTTACTATCTCGTCACTGTACAGCATCCCGGTTTTCACAGCGTTAATAGAGAAATCCCCATACACGGCATCAATTTGTTGTTCAATACTTTCAACACACACAGGATGTATATGGTGTACCCGTTGTGTGTTCTGCGCGGTAACACAAGTTATCACGGTTAATCCATGGACACCAAGAACAGAAAATGATTTCATATCCGCTTGAATGCCTGCGCCACCTGAAGAATCTGATCCTGCGATACTTAATGCAACTGTTCGTTTTTCCATGAGACGATTTATATCATAACAAGGTTTATATTCGTTCCTTTAACTGGTAAAAAAAAGAAATGAAAAGAAGAAAAATCATTTGTTAAATTTCTTTTGTGTACGGGATGAGTTTTCCATCATCCTGTTCCTCAAATAGCGGTATCTGCTTCGGTATAGCCTTTGGTTCTTGACAATAATTTGGTACATGTGCGGTCATTCAACAATTCCTCCTCTGTATGTGTTTGGTTCAATGAAGTGGATTTCCTGGAAATCAAAGGGTGTTTGATGTAACTATTTCCCGGGATAAGTATCTCTCCTCAGATATCCCCTCAAGCGTGTTTTTCCATCCACCAATTTTGTAATGTCGACTATGGTAAAATACTTTGTTATTTTTTCACGAATAAAAATGAGGGGCCCTTATTTACAGAAGAAAAAAACTGTTTTAGAAAGAAGGAAAGGCTGGCCTCACTAGGAGGGGATGGGATGCACTCTAAAACAACTACCAGCCCAATTCCTTCCAACCTCTTGAAAGCAGTGGTGTTTTAAGTATCTTTTTCGCAGCTGAATATGTAAATACGTATGTAGTTAACCTTCTATCACTACTGTCTTCACGCCTTAGATGAAAAAATGTAAAGTCATTTATCTTTACATCTTGCAGATGCTATCGAGGAAGCGACACCAAATTATTCCGCCGATACATTTATACGATGAACCAGGTTTTAACACCTCAATACATGGGGAGAAATTGTATGAAACTATTGAAATATGGTATAGTAGGAATAGGAACACTAATGCTGGTATTGTCAGCCATGTCTGTTTCTGCAGAGACAATCAACGATGGAACAAATGATGTCTATCATATTACCTGGGTAAGTACTGCGTGGACAGCAACAGTAAGTACTGATGCAAAACCCAATATTGATATTACACAACTCACATCATCATTTGAAAATAAAAATTTAACTCTCACACTAACTGTTGCTGGAACAATTCAAAATTCAAGTAAAATCGTTTACTTTATTCTATATAATACATCAGATACCATGCTGATGGTAACATATAACAGCGAATTAAAGATGGCAGCTGGATTCAGTACGTCAAATCCTTTTCAACCAATAATCGGAGAGGTCGTACTTTCCGCTGATGAAAAATCTTTTATTGCCACAATACCATTGAATACAACAACTGAACCTACAGCATTGAATTTTACTGGCTGGGCATGGGAATACCCTGTTAATTTTACTTCAGCGGATCAGGGTTATCAAGGAGAATGGTGGGGTGATTGGGCTCCTGATACACAATTCCCGTACGAAGTTACGAATCCGGTTCCGGTTAGTCCCACACCTCAGCCAAAAACACCAGGTTTTGAAACAGTCCTCGCGATCGCAGCGGTTGGAGCTGCACTCATCATCCTGAAAAGAAGGAAATAAAACACTTCCTTCTTCTCATCTTTTTTTCTTTTTTATCATCATCAACTATTTTATTTAAGATTGAACGATATTCGTTAGATTTATATGCTGTCCTCCTTTACGAGCACTCTGGGGCAATGTAATTAATTCTCTCATTATGTGGTGTTTCTCATGATGGAGATAACAGAAGATAACAAAGGAAAGCAAATTTTACTCTTAGGAAACGAAGCGATTACCAGAGGCGCGCTAGAAGCAGGTATCGATGTCGCAACAACCTACCCAGGAACGCCATCATCAGAAATCGCTGATACCTTTTCAAAGATTGCACGAGCAGCAACAAAGCAAAAAAAAGACCCAGGGTTTTATTTTGAATATTCAGTGAATGAAAAAGTGGCACTTGAGATTGCTGCAGCAGCATCGCTCTGCGGGTTACGAGCGCTCACCTGTATGAAACACGTCGGTCTGAATGTCGCAAGCGATGCGTTCATGACGTACATGTACGTCGGTTGCAGAGGAGGACATATCATCGTCTCCGCTGATGATCCATATTGTCATTCGTCTCAAAACGAACAAGATAACAGATATTTCGCGATCTTTGGTGGCGCGCCAATGCTCGAACCGACCACACCGCAGGAAGCAAAAGAAATGACCAGAATCGGGTTTGATCTCTCTGAACAACTCGAACTGCCGATTCTTCTTCGAACCACCACGCGATTAAATCATGCACGTGGACCAATAACATTAAATGCGATGCAAAAACCACGCAGAAAAGGACATTTCAAAAAAGACCCACTACTTGTGACCGTTCCCGCGACCGCACGCGCAAAACATCCAATCCTTTTACAGCATCTTGACGATGCAGAAAAAATCTCAGAGAAATCACCGTTTAATGAAATTATTTCAATCGGTAAACCAGGATCTGTTGGGATTGTTGCATCAGGTGTCGGTTTTGATTACGCGAAAGAAGTCGCCGAGGATATGCATCTGAACGTAAGGATATTAAAATTGGGTATGACGCATCCGATCCCAAGAAAGATGTGTGAGAAATTCATCGATTCATGTGATACAATTATCGTTGTTGAAGAACTGGAACCGATTCTTGAACAACAATTCAAAGCACTTGCCCACGACATCGGATCTGATGTAAAGATCATAGGAAAGTCAACAGGTCATTTCTCTCGTTTATATGAATATACACCAGATATTGTTGCGGCCGCGTTTTCAAAATTTTTTAAAATGAAAAACCCGTATCCTCAGCCGATTGTATCAAAATTAAAACTTCCTAGTAGGCCACCGTCACTTTGTCCGGGTTGTCCGCATCGATCAACATATTATGCGGTGAAAAAAGCAGCTCCGAAGGAAACTATATATCCAACTGATATTGGTTGTTATACACTTGGGAAAGCTCCGCCGCTTGAAATCGCTGATCTTTTGTTGTGTATGGGATCAAATGCGGGGACTGCTTGTGGTCTTGCAGTCTCTACGGATCAGAAAATTGTTTCTTTCATGGGTGATTCCACGTTTTTTCATTCCGGCATTCCACCGATTGTTGACGCAGTGCATCATAATCATGATGTTGTCATCACGATTCTTGATAATAGAACAACTGCGATGACCGGTCATCAACCTAATCCTGGAACTGATATCGATGGGATGGGGCGACCTGCGAAACGCCTTAATGTCGAGGATGTTGTGAAAGGGCTTGGCGTCGAGTGCATCGAGATTGTGAATCCTGATAATATAAAGGAAACGGCTGCGGCGTTTAAACGCGCGATTGATTTCAAAGGTCCTGCAGTTGTTGTCAGTAAATCACCATGTATTCTTTTAGAGGTGCAGCGGAAACGAAAGGCAGGAGAAATTATTTCTATTTATGAGATTAATCAAGGGAAATGTAAGCAGTGTAAAACCTGCATTGGTCGCTTTGGGTGCCCTGCCTTGTATTTTGCAGAGGATGCAAGTATTCATATTGATGTAACACAGTGTAACGGCTGCGGAATCTGTACGCAGATTTGCCCGTTTGGCGCTATCTCAAAAAAAGGAGGGGAAAAATGAATGAAAAAGTGAACATTGTGCTCACTGGTGTTGGTGGTCAAGGGGTTGTGACCGCAGCGAATCTTCTTGGGAAAGCAGCGGTGAAAGGAAAGGTAAATGTGTTTTCTTCTGAGGTTCATGGGATGGCTCAGCGTGGAGGAAGCGTAAGCTGTACGGTGCGGATGGGTGACGTCTCTGGTCCATTGGTTCCAAATGGAAGTGCAGATGTGATTGTGAGTACGGAACCTGTGGAAGCGCTTCGGTATATCACATTTGCACATAAGAAAACAAAAATAATCACTGATATACATCCGGTGATTCCGTTTACCGTTGCTGTTGGTGGAGAGACGTATCCTTCGCTTGAGGAGATCTTTGCTGAACTTCGGACTCATGGCGAATTGTGTACGATTGATGCATTGCAGATTGCAGAAGACGTGGGAGCAGTGATTACGAGAAATATCGTGCTGTTGGGTGCACTTGCAGGAACTGGTGTGTTGCCATTTTCTTCTGATGTGTTGCTAGAGACAATCCTTGAGAATGTTCCTGAAAAATATACATCGGTGAACGAAAACGCATTTACGCAAGGGATGAATGCATTTAAAAAACTGCGAAAGTGAATAACGATAGTCTCGTTGTGAAAGAGACCCTACACATTCATTCATAAAAAAATACCAACTATTATAAAATTAACGTGATGTTGTGCTGTATCACAAAAAACATAGGAAAATACAGGAAAAACCACGCAAATTTTATATAGTACCGGTGATTATATTAGTTTAATATTGCGTATTGTGCTTTCCGCGGTACGGAAAAAAAACAATGCAATAAGTTGTGTGCGCATATGAAAAAAATTATTGTAATCGCACTTGTAATGCTTGTGTTTTTAATATCTAACATAGCAATGGCTCTCCCCCCGAATCAACTGAATCAACTTATTCTTAGCGATAACAGTATTGTCAACGGTGGAGGAAGTAACCCTCAACAATATGGGAGTATTTCAGGAACAGTGTATGGATCCAACGGATGGTCAACATATCCGCTTCCTTTGGCCATAGTTACTGCTGGGGGAAAAACCGCTGTTACTAATCTTTATGGCTCATATACTATCAATGATCTATCGCTACAAACCCATGCGGTAACCGCAAGTAAAATAGGGTATACGTCACAAACCTTCTCGGCAACGCTTACTTCAGGGAATCCTTTCGCAAGTGTTAGTTTCACCCTTGAAAGATCTGGTGATGGCGGGGGATCTCAGGGCTAACCACAAAAAGATTGTTGTTACTTTTATAACTGAATTAGATGCTTAACAGCAAAGAATCCGCTATTTTTTAACAATGGCATCAATGTGATAGTTTTTCCTATTGTAGAAGTTCTCGCTACGATGGCGAAGAGTTTAATCTAGAAAAATGGTTTTTTTGTAATGAAAAAAAGTAGTATGATATTGATGTTTTCGGTTGTACTCAACTCGTCTTTATTGTACAGTACATCCATCCTTCTTTCCCGTCATCTGCACTTGCTCGGATAAGGTATCGAGTAGCATTTGTTGAAGAAGTAAATGTGTACACCGTCGTGTTACCGACCGTCGATAGATTTTGTCTGTCTACTACCAACTCCGCATCAATATCAATGAGTTTTACCGATACCTGCGGTGAATTCGTTTCAATTTGAATGTGGACTGAGGCATTCGTATAATACCATGGTCTTTGATACGTTTCCGAAGTAGTACCTTCAGGACTCAGTGCAGACAGATGTGGCTGTTGATAGGAAGCACGGGTCTCTGGCTGTTGTGCAGGAAGCATTAATGCAGGGTCGCCAAGAAGGACAAAACTCATCAGGACAACAAAGGCTTCATCTTTCTCCAGGTTATTACTTGGGAAGGTGTTTTCATTCACATAAGTAGCCATCGCAGTTTTTGTAAGATTACCAAGATATACGATTCCGTTGTGATATGCCTTGAAAACGTTCGTAAGCATCCCAGCGATTTCCCGTTCTTTTGTAATCACCAAGTCTCCGTCATCAAGATACAACAACGGGGAGCCCAGGGTTGCTCGTGTGGTTCCAATATAGGCGATACCTGCTCCTTTCGAAAGAAGAATAGCTTCTCCCAGTGATTTATGTCCGCGGCTGATTGTATATGGATGAGCGGTATAGGTATCATAGGCACCGCACATGCAGGCAACCGAAACAACAATGGGGACATGCACGTTTTCCGGGAATTGAATGATCTCATCAGCAAGAACGTACGGATCTGTTTCTTTGTATGTTCCCCAGCGGTCAACACCACCATGAGCCATCATGTAAAAGAACCCTGCATCGCCTTGTTTCATCGCATCTTCAATAGATTGTTTGTTGAATTTTTCCTCAGTCAAAAAGAGTTTCGCGATATCCATCCCTTGGAAATAATTGTTGTTGATGGAATCAACCGCGATCATCTCCCCTGCATAGCATCCTTCCAGATCCATTTCTTCAGGGTGGTCTGGCTGATCTCCTGAGACGTACACGTGTTGGAACCAGTCCCATGTCGCATTCTCCTGCCATGCGATGAGTTTGTGGACGACGGTAGCTGCTTCATCAGCTGTTGATACAGGGATTCGACCAACTTTATAGTCTGGGATGAAATCATAATTTGGTGACGTGTAGAAGAAATCGGTCGCGATTCGATTGTTGTAAAAATCAGGGATGGGGATCAGCTGGAGGATGTGCTTGGTTTGTCGCAATTGCGAATATATGTAATAGCTTGCTGGAATGAACTGTCCGTTACCGAAGAG
>CAIYYQ010000254.1 GCA_903930505.1 Methanobacteriota archaeon | reverse complement strand
CCCTGCGTAGGCTCTCTTGTCGTCGCCGGTGTGCTATGTGAAAACGACGAACATTTGATACAGATAGGAGTTCGCGACTCCAAAAAACTAACTCCGAAACGACGTGAAGAGCTAGTAAAAGAAATAAAAAAAAGTGTTCATCGCTATGAAGTGATTAGCATCCCTGCATCTGACATCGATGATTTGCGAAAGGTGATGACGCTTAATGATCTTGAGGTGGATGCGTTTAGTAAAATCGTTGAACGGTTGCATCCTGATGTATGTTATGTCGATGCTGCAGATGTAAATGAGACTCGTTTTGGAAAAGATATTTTATCCAAACTTTCGTTCAAACCAACAATCATCTCAAAACATAAAGCAGATGAAATATACCCGGTGGTAAGTGCAGCATCTATTCTTGCAAAAACCATAAGAGATGAGCAGGTACGAAAAATTGGTCTTGAGCTAGAAAAGAAATTAGATATTCCTCTTGGCAGTGGGTACCCTTCTGATCCAATTACACAAAAATTCCTGAAAAAATGGGTTGAAACATATGAAGAGTTACCCCCGCATGTCAGAGTTTCCTGGCAGACATCCCGTAATCTTATGAATGTACAAAAAACCAAAAAACTTGATGAATTTTAAAAAAAATGTGGCAGAAATGCCAGCGTGTGTTGGGGCTGGCATTATCCCCCAGTATCTCACGTCAAATTAATTCATTGTATGTTGTTTTTCGTTTATATACGTAAGATAGGGGTCATTGAAAGTATTCGTTTCCATGCTAATATTTGACAATATTAGTGTTGTTTTGAGACGACTGTTGTTTTTTCGTTTTGCTCCTGAAACTCAGTGAGAAACTCGGCAAGTTTTTGTGTTCCTTCAAGAGACATCGCGTTGTATAACGATGCACGCATGCCGCCAACGTCTCGATGTCCTTTCAGTCCAATAAGATTGCGTTTTTTTGCTTCTGCGACGCATTTTTCTTCAAGTTCTGGTGTTGATAGGTTAAAGGTAAGGTTCATGAGTGATCGGGATTCAGGGGATGCGACACCCCGATAAAACCCATTGGATTTGTCAAGGATATCGTAGATGATTTTTGCTTTCTTGCGGTTGGTTTTTTCGATTGCAGCAATCCCACCAAGACTTTTCAGATGATCAAGAACGAGTTTGCAGATATAGATTGCAAAACAAGGACAAGTGTTATACAGCGAATCCTTATCAGCATGGATCTTCCATTTCAACATGGTTGGCGTGTTCTCCGGCACTCGTGTTAAAAGATCCTCACGGATGATCGCAATTGTTACTCCAGCAGGTCCAAGGTTTTTCTGCGCTCCGGCGTAGATTACACCAAATTTTTTGACATCAACGACTTTGTCCATGAAATTCGAGGACATGTCGCAAACAAGAGGAACGTTGCTTGGGGTTTTTGGCGTTTCATGCCATTCGATTCCACCTATTGTTTCATTTCCTGTGATATGGGCAAAGGCAGAATTTTCGCTGAATTTTACGTTTTTAGGAATGCATGAAAATTTTTTGTCCTCTGAGGAAGCAGCGATTTTTACGTCGCCGTAGAGTTTTGCTTCTTTTATCGCCTTATTGGACCATGCACCTGTTTGTACGTATTCCATTGGTTTTCCTTTCACCTGAAGGTTTAGGGGGACCATGAAGAACTGACTGGAGGCGCCTCCCTGTAACCAGAGGATTTTGTAGTCGTTGGGAATCCCCATTAATTCTCGTAAAAGTTGTGATGCTTGGGTGTGAGTTTCTCCGTATTCTTTTGATCGGTGAGAAATTTCAAGAACAGACATTCCTGTTCCTTTGAAATCGAGGAGTTCTTCTTGTGCTTTTTGTAAAACCGGAAGTGGTAATGTTGCGGGGCCTGCATAAAAGTTGTATACTCGTTTCGTCATATTTTTTCACCTTTTTTCTTTGGGG
>CAIYYQ010000253.1 GCA_903930505.1 Methanobacteriota archaeon | reverse complement strand
GGAGTCTTTTTTATCCTCAACGCACCATTTGCAGCAGTCTTTGAATTAAGTGTCTGCGCAGGTCTTGTCACAATCCTTCTGCTATCTGCAATAGGAATGCTTGAAAAAAAGGAGGAAAGCGAATGAATAAAAAAACAGTCATCATCTACAGTTTTGCGTTTCTTCTTCTACTCAGCATGATTATTCTCTTCCATGGACTTACTGTAACAATTGACCAACCAGAACAAAAAAATTACTCGTTTAGCGAAACCCTCTGGAACACATGGGGACTAACAATCATCATCGCTGCATTCATTATCTTTGCAAGCGGCGCAGGAATCCTAGCTCTTCTCGGAGGTGCATGGGGATGGGAATAGAGCTATACCTTGTATTCGCAGTAGTTATCCTTGGTCTTGGATTGTATTGTATCCTCACTAAAAAAAACATCATAAAAAGTCTAATTGGCATTAGTATCATGATAAAAGGGGGCTGTTTGAGTTTCCTTGCTACGGGTGGCGCCACCGCACAAGTCGCTGTTGTCATCATCATCATCTTCGATGCGATCATGGCTGCAATATTCCTTTCACTTGCTGTCAACGTGTACAAACAAACAGGAAGTCTAGATATCGAAGCGTTGAAACGACTGTGGGGGTAAAATCATGCTACTTGACTCAACAACACTTGTTTGGCTTGCACTGGCTTTCCCGTTTATTGGCACCGCACTAGTCCCACTATTCGCACAAGCTGGTTCGAAGATAAGAACATGGTTTGCAGTCATCATGGGTTTTCTCACTGCAGCAACAACACTTCTTCTCTTACCAGATATCTGGTTTGGGCGTACAGAAGGACTCACTGCACAATTCACCTGGACAGCATCAATTGGATTGAACTTCTCGGTGTACATTGACCCATTATCAATCATGATGGCTGTCATCGCCGGAGGGATAGGATCCCTTGTTTTACTCTACTCCGTCAAATACATGGACGGCGAAAAAGGACTTACTAGATACTATGCTCTTGTGCTGTTATTCATCGGCGCAATGATCGGACTTGTCTTTGTTGACAATCTTCTAATTCTTTATTTCTTCTGGGAAGCAGTTGGACTATGCTCCTATGCACTCATCGGATTCAACACCACCGATCCAAAAGCAGCAAACGCAGGAATAAAGGCACTTGTGGTCACCCGCGTAGGAGACATCGCGTTTCTTATCGGTATCTTCGTCCTTGGCGTAGGTGCAATGACTGCACTACATACCGGTTTTTTTGATTCACTGAGCATTCATACGTTGATCCAGAATGTTTCCTTGATCCCTGCAAACAACCTTGCAATCGCAGGGTTTTGTTTCATAATCGGAGCCGTTGGAAAATCCGCCCAGGTTCCCTTGCATGTGTGGTTACCTGATGCGATGGAAGCACCAACGACGATCAGCGCACTTATTCACGCGGCAACAATGGTGAATGCTGGTGTGTATCTGATAGCACGATCATTGCCATTGTTTGAATCTGTTCCAGGATGGACCACAGCACTTTTGTGTATCGGTGGACTCACTGCGCTTCTTGCCGCAACAATGGCACTTGTCGAACCTGATTTAAAACGCGTTCTTGCATATTCAACCGTGAGCCAACTTGGATTTATGATGTTTGCATTAGGACTGGGATCTTCTGGATTTGTTCCAGCGACATTTCATCTCATGAGCCATGCAGTATTCAAAGCACTCCTCTTCCTCGGAGCAGGTGCCGTCATCCATGCAGTAGGCACAAGGAACATGTATGAAATGGGTGGTCTACGAAAAGAAATGAAACTCACCTATATCACCATGGTATGTGGTGGAATGTCCCTTGCGGGCCTCATCGGATTCAGCGGATTCTGGAGCAAAGATCTCATCCTTGCTGAGGCATTCAGAGAAGGAAACTGGTTCCCGTTGTTTGTCATAGCGTTTACAGCAATGCTCACCGCAGCATACACATTCCGCATGATCAACTTAGTGTTCTTTGGTGAAAACAGACGAACCAAAACAGCGCATGATGCACCCTGGCCGATGACAACACCTTTAATTATCCTGGCTGTAGGCTCTCTTATCTCCTGGCTTTCGGTTGGTTTTCTTGTTCGAGCATACACCGCGTTTGGGTTCCATGATGTCTATGCGTTCTCTATTGTTGGTTTCATTTCAGAAACATTCACAACACCCGCGGTTGCGATCTCCATTCTTGCATTTCTCATTGGAATTGGATTATTTATGATACGAAAATCATATGCTGCAAACCCCGCTGGATCAAAAACGATTGCAGTTGCACGCAGCGGCTATGGATTTGATACTGCCTACACTGGAATCGTGAAAGGATTCAGAAAATGCACCATCTTGTTCCGACGGACACACACTGGAGATATTAACTATAATGCAGCAGGCGTAGTAATTGGCCTTATGATCATTCTTGTTTTACTCGTGTTCTTCGGAGGTGTCTAGAAGATGATAATGCTTGTTCCTTTTATTCTTCTTCTCGGCGGATCTATCGTTGCTTATGCAATGGGAAGACTTGAAATCACCCTGAAAACCAAGTATCTTGCCGCATATACTGCTCTTACATTTCTTATATGTGCAACAATAATACAATGTGTTCTCACAATCCTAGTACTACAGGGTCAAACATTCACCTATGTGATTGGAGGAACCCTCCTAAAAATGGATGCACTGTCCGTGTTACTAAGCATGATCACCCTTGTTCTCGGAACCGTCGTCTGCCTGTATTCAGTGAAATACATGGAACATGACCATGGACAGGAATATTACTACACCCTGCTTTTATTGATGATTGCAGGGATCATCGGCATCGGACTTGCAACAGATC
>CAIYYQ010000252.1 GCA_903930505.1 Methanobacteriota archaeon | reverse complement strand
TTTGATTCCCAGCAAAATGCTTTTTTATTTCTTCAATAAGAGTATTTCTCGATTGTACATCCTCATTCAATAATCCGAGTTCATCTTTTTGAGAGTTTAACTCTTGTTGAAGTCGATTTATTTCCTGTACTCTCTCTTCAAGTACTACCTTTGATTGCGCAAGCTCTTTCTTTACTTCATCAAATTCTTTTTTTGTAAATTCATTGTTGCTCTTTTCCTGTTCCACCTCTTCTTTAATGCGATGTAATTCTGTATCCTTATACACGAGCTCCATTTGTTCAATATTCAGTTCTTCCCTAATGTTCTCTAGTTCTTCGTTCTTAACAAAATTAATCTCTTGGATTTCATCAAGTTTGCCTTGTAATTCTTGAATGCTTAGTTCTTTTGTATCCAGCTCTTTTGTTTTACCATCGAGATCCCGTATTCTTTTTTGAAGTTCATGTTGCAGAGCTCTTACTTCTATTTGAAGTTCCTCAATCGTAATTGTTTTATCTGTAATTTCATGGTTAATTTCCTCAATTGCACTATTTCGTTTCTCGAGCTCCTTTCCTAATGATTTTATTTGGTCTTGTTTTCCAACAAGTTCTTTTTGCAGTATAGCAATTTCTTGTGTTTTTTGTTGTAACTCATCCGTATTGCATTTCAATTCCTGTTTTATTTGATCAACATCATTTGTTCTTTCCGTAAGATGTATAGCAATCGTTTCATGTTCATTTCGTTCGTTCTCAATTTCCTTAGTGAGTTTTTCTATTGTATCATCTTTTGTGCGCAATTCTTGTTCTTTTTTAGTTATTTCATTTTTGATTTGTTCCATCTCGCGAGTTACTCGTTCAAGATGTATATAGCGGGAAGCTAAAGTTTCTTTCAATTCTGAAAATTCCTTTTCGATCTCCTTTACCTCTAGTTTCTTTTTTTCACCGTCTTTTTTTAATTCAGAAATCTCGGTATTTTTTTCGTTTAAAAGTATTTCGTTCTTACGAAGAGTTTCCTGCAGATGTATGAATTCTTGTCTATGCTTTTCAGTTTCTTTTTCGTTTCTATCAAACTCACTTCGCAACTGGCGAATTTCATTCATTTTATCTTCTAACCCTGCTTGATTTTCCTGCTGTTGTTCAGTTATCTCACAGATTTTCTGTCGATATCTTTCCGTTTCAGCAGATTTATCTTCGAGTTCTGTTTTCAATCTTCTAATTTGAAACGATGTACGATCTTTTTCAAAAGTGCGTATATCCTGTTCGCCATCTGCCTTCTGCTTTGTTTCTGATTTAATAATTGATTCTGATTGAGTGATTTTTTCTTTAACAGGAATTGTGTTTCTGATTCTTCGAATCACACCTATTTCGCCAGTGATCTGTCCATTTTTTATGTAGGGCTCGGTATCGATTTCTAAAGAAATGATGTCTCCCTTGTATGTTTTTGCGTCTAAGGTGTAGAATGTTGCGTCTTTTCCAATGAGTTTTGCAACATGTCGGTACATGATTTGCTTTTGTGCATCTTGCGTAAGAAAACCCGCCTCCTGAAGAAGCGTTCCCAAGATTTCCTCCCGCCGACATCCAACCATTTCACAAAACTCGTCATTAACGTCGATAAGTTCTCCTTTTTTATTGGTAATAAAAACAGGGGTACGATGCTGTTCTCTGTTTATCATACTCGTATTCTTTTCATTTTCAAACTTATCTTGCATGTACTTACCCTCACCCCAAAGATTTCCATTTTTTTGATTGAATGGTTTCTCTTTTCCATTATGAAAGAGAATGCCGTATTTATAATATAACTCTTTTTAATTTTTTCATGAGATGTGCTTTTTCCTAATTTTATTCATTGTTTACTGATCAATTTTTCTACTGCGATCTTCAACTCATGGTAATTTTCTTCCAGATTTTCATACCGTGTCTTCAATTCATAGTATTTTTGTTTATAGGGAGTTTCTATTTCGTTCAAGTAGACGGGCCTACTATTTTTTTCTTTCAACGGTTCGTATGTTCTTTGAAACTGAGCATCTTCGTGGTATTTGTTTCGAGCAAGAGACTTGTTGCCAAGCATCCCGAATGATGTATGATCCACTCGTTGAAGGAGTTCTTTGCATTTCTTGATGTTTACGTCAAGGATGTTTGCCCGGCGACGATGATCCAGCACATCCTCAGAGAACTGTCGTCGATCAATATCTTTAATCAAACGTTTTTCTGTCAGATCTATAAGTTTATCTTTTAACGCTAATCTCTCTTTCTCAAGAACTTTCAGTCGGTTCTGCAACATCTCTTTTAAACTTACTGTTTCCTCCATGTAGTTTGCCATTTCATCATCATGTTTTAAAAAAATATTGTACAATTCTTCACTTGATACCGCATCATCACTCAGGAGTGTGGTGATTTCAGGGGATATTCTATCTTTGAATTCCAGTTTTTCGATGGTTTTCACTGCTTTCGAATACCAACTGGGTACAAAGATAAGCCCATTTTTATCTTCATCAAATTGATCAAGAGAAAAACCGAGGATTGAATCTGATTTGTTATCCTTTATTTTATACCCGGTAAGGTTTTTTTCATTGTCGATGATTACATCAAAAACAGTACCAAGTTTTTCTCCAGTGTCTTCAAGATACACTGGTTTGCCTTTCATATCTTTCTGTACAAATGTTTTTCTCTTTTTTATCGTTGAGTTTTCTTTATCGTTATTCGAAGAATGAATGAGATCGTTTATAACAGGATCATCCATGGGGAGAACATCTTGATCGTCTGTTTTTTTTTCAATATTCTCTTGTGAAATGGACTGATTTGTTTCAGAAGTATATGTTTCTGAAGATATTTCTTCAGTTTTTTTTTCTTTATGATGTCGAAAACCTATTTTTATTTTTTTCGTCTTTTTAATTGGATTTTCTTTTCGTTGAGATTCACCGTTTTCAACGTTTTTATTGTTCTCAGTAGAAGATTTTTCTATAGGGTGATTGGTCCTCTCAAAAATATGCATCCTCTGTTATTCCCTCCACTCTTTTATAGATCACAACTTCCCTCGAGTATAAGTAATGGGTCTTTCCGTTCTTTAACATTTCGGATAATGCGAGTAAGATACCAAGAAATTAAGGAAATGGGTATCAAGAAAAATGCGAGAATAAGAATATACACGGATATAGCTCCTACACCTAGTGTAATTGATTGGATAAGCGTGCGACTACTCGTCAACAGATAAAAATTCGTTTTTATAAATATGTAGAAAGCAACGATGAATACCGGGATGATTGAGGCTAAGACAATTTTATTTCTCATTTTACAACTGATAAAAAATGCAACAAGACTTGCAGTCACTGCAGCAATGCACATCGCTAAAATTTCGCTGGAGATTAAAAAGAGAATAGGTATGAGTACTAAGGAACCAACGATTGGTTTTTTCAGATCAACTTCTACGAGGTTTATATTCAGGAGCCATCCCACATTTTTTTCTAATGAATGTTTTATTTTTGTTTTTGTACGTCGAAATCGTTGCGTGTAACTCTTTTTAACAAGTAGTTTTCTTGCATGATGCCATGAGTAATTGATATTCCATGTGTTATAAGCACTTAATAAAAATTCAGCGGAGACGATAACTGCTGTAGTAAATATAGTTAAGATACATGCAGCGAGAACATCGAAAATAAATACTGTTCCTTCAGCGTTTATGAAATATATATTTAAAAAAATTTCATCAGGGAGCATAAACCAAAGAGGCGACGAGTACATCATGATATTTCCAGCATAGGTCCCATTTTTTGATGTGTTTGAAGCGGTAGCAGTCACTACTACTTCTTTGTTTTCTCCTGAATTAAGAGAAAATATTGCTTTATTTACAAAAGGTGTGAGCTCTCCGCTGCCGAGAATTATTCCTTTTACCGGGA
>CAIYYQ010000251.1 GCA_903930505.1 Methanobacteriota archaeon | reverse complement strand
ACGAAGTATATAATTAGTTGATTTTTTTTCTGAATACAATTATAATACTTGTTGCTGTTAGTACAATAAAAAATTCAAATCCTGGCATGTTCGTATCCGTGGTAGCATCGTTATTTTTTCCGTTATTCTCACTATGGTATCCCTCCCAGAGTTCATCGAGAATATACACATTCACGATTGTAAATGGAGGAATAATATGATTTCCATCCTTCGTAAACACAACATCCATATTCAACGGTGAACTCCCATTCACCCAATTTGTATCTGGTTTCACCTGTACATTCCAAATATACGTATAATTCTCGTTTGTCACAGGTTTGTACAAAATACACGCCTTATCAAGAGTACTTGGGCCAGCTATCACATCAAAATCAGAGGAACCTGCAAAACCACACAGATGTAAACCAAATGCGTTGAGATCACGTTTTGCGCGAATCACTGCTTTTACATAAAATGGTTCGCCAAGCTTCAAGGAGGCATAGTTGACTGTTGCTTCCTGCCATGTTGTATTATCCCTGCTAAAATAACATCGACACCACCCGTACTCATTTTCAACAGCAGCATTCGCCGAAGCGATCTCGCTTAATGAACATAGAGACAGGAAAATCATGCATACGGTTACAATTATTCGGTAATGAAAGCATCTCATGATAGTAGACTTCCATCACGTTCATCAATATTTTTTTCAAGATCACCAACCATCAGTCCCCATGCAGGAACCACACTAAAAGCGACTGTTGAAAAACTAAAATTCACCCGGGAATTATACCCAAAGAAAACCGTTTCATTCTTGTTATAAATAAGATCGTATTTTCTCATATATATCTGTGGTTCGTGACCAAGGATCGGATGAAACATTGTTTCATCGCTGCTATCAATCACCTTAAACTCTGCGTATTCACCTTTGACATCAATCAGCCATATATTGAGTGTTATAATCCATGGTGTAACTGGGGTTGGAGGTAAAATCGGTAAACCTGTTGGACCAAGTATGCAGAGATTTCTCAGACCTAACGACCAATAATTCACGCCTTCGTATTCTGTTTGTTCAAACGCAGACAAATAATTTGGATACTGATCCACGGCAAGACGAACAGATTCATTCCACGCAATATCTTCATCGGTGTATCGCGTGAGATTCATCTCAAAACCAAACGGGATTGTGAACTGATTTTTCAATGGATCAACGACTTCACTCTTCAGCGCTTCTTGGACATGGTCACGTAACTCACTGGGAACCTTTTTATCAACAACATCCTGAATCTGATCTGAAACCTCGGAAAACGTGTGTTCTATTGCGTCTTTTACCGTTTGGACATACCAGTCGCGTGTACCATACACAGCTTTTTTTCCTACACTCTGAAAAACTATTCCTTGTAGAGTCTGGGTTAGATAAGCAGTTTTATTTTGATATTGTTCCATCTTCTGCGTATATTTTGTTAAAAGATCGTTTTTCACTACTTCTAGAAGATCTGCAGGATTTGGGTAATCGAGTGATGTAATCGATGGATCCTGCTGAATCATCCCAATCAATCCAAGGATTTCTTCTAGCGCATCCCACGCTTCATTTTCCCATTGCGTAGGAATCATACCATCGATTGTGTAAATATCATACCAGCCAGATCCATGAAGAACACGGTCTTCTTCGTGTGGTGTAAAATACGTGTGATTATACGTTTCTATGGTATCTTCAAGATTTATATCGTCCGCAGTTGTATTGTAGTATAACACATCAGCGACATCATCGCGAAGAATATTTTTTTTGGAATCCAGAAACAGCGAGTAATGATCCAAAACCACGGATAATGTCACGGTCTCATGGTTCAGATCAAGTGTTGTGATTGATGACCAGTTCACCCATGTCTGATTCCCGGAGGTTTCCACAGTTTTTTTACTCCAGTAATGATCCCGATGCCAGGAAACATTGTAACGCTTACCTAAAAGTGTACAATCTGGAAGAATAAATCCTTTTGGAGGTTTTGAAAGCGTTTGAATCAAGGTATAGTCATCAAACATCCAGGGTCCTGTTCCATTATCAATTGGGTGCCCAGGATGACTTCCCCATGCATACGATGGATTTCGGGTAACCTCCGTATGAAAATCAGCTTTGTACATTTCATCAACGATCTGCGTAATTTGATGAGAAGTCGTTTGATTCCTAGCCAGTTCTTTGTTCATGTCCATCCACTGATACCCTTCATGTGCACGTACTTCCACGAGTTCACGTATCATCTCTTGAATATCATCATGCTCTGTATCCTCAAGTGAAAGGGTAGTATTCGCCCAAATCCCAGTGGTTTCATTCTGAAACAACAGTGTGACACTCGTGATATCATAGAGAATCTGCTGTGCGATATCTGAAAGATTCACTTTTGGTGCTGTCTCAATACTTGTATTACTTGCATCACCAGCATCATGATTCGCGCTTTCTTTGTTTGAATCTGTTGTTGAGACGTTATATCCATCTCCGCTGGTTTCGTTAAACGCATCACGAACCGACTGGCTCGTACCTTTGATTGCTTTTCCGGTTTCTACGGTAAACTCAACAAGAGCTAAAGGGTCTACGCTGCCGAACACGAGTCCCTGTTCAAGCAATAACCCACCGTTCACTAGTGGTGCAAGATGTCGGTTATCTACAACATTCAATGGTTCTCCGCTTCCATAATGTTTATAGCCGCGGATAAGGGAATACACGTTGGATAGCACCGTAGTAACAGTCCAGAGTTTTGAAAACGCGCCGTTGATCGTCTGATTGTATTCATCTACCAGGCTTTTCAATAGAGGGTATCGTGTGGTAAGAATCGAAGAAACTAAAATCTCCTGTGTGGTCACGCGTTCACTGTCTGAATCCTTTTGAAGCTTTTGAATCTCAACAGTTATTGGGAATGAGGCAACCCAATACGTCTGATGATCAATGGTTACCGGTGGCCCAATAACACCGCCAATAAGTGGAATATCAATAGGGCGTTTCAACTGTAAATCCATTGATTTGATACTGATATTTTCCCAGCTTGTAAGCGGATAATTAGCATTCTTTGGGATTACAATGTTGACAGCATACTTTCCATCATTGAACGCAGCATACAGATACGTTGCAGTGAGGTAGATGTTTAGCTCCTCCATGATCTGCTCTTTTACGCGGTTCTCATTGATTTCATCTGCTGTTTCACCGTATCCTTTTAGTTGTGCGTCTTCAGATGGTTCCATCACTGGTTTCTTCCCGATTTCTTTTAAGGCATTCAACCCTGCGATATTGAGCGCAGTCGCGATATCAGATTCCGCATACCGCAACAACGTATCGACCTCGGTAAAATCAATCGTACGTGCAATTTCATCTGCTTTTTCTTGTTCGAGATGAACAACATACACAGTCGTTAGACTACTGCCAATAAGTAGAAAAACCCCGATGACTGAAAAGGGGATACGAGCCCATTCATCACAAAGAAAACGTTGATGTTTCATCCGCGTACCTCCCAGATCGTCAGCACAACTTCAGCCTTGTTGATGGAGATACGATCAAACAGCCAGTCACAGAGCATGTCCACAAAGTTCATCATCAGATCCACGGCATCGAACACGCTGTCAATAAAATATTCAATAGCCGGATCAAGGTATATGTGAACAAGGCGGGTAACATTCTCTTTGAGGATACATTCTATGGTGTCAAATCCCTGTGAAAGAGAACCAATTGATGTGTTAAGAAGGGTCTGCAATGTGTTGTTCATCTCTTCTAAAAATCCTTCTGCTAGAGGATTATCGTTACTCTCGTTCAAACCAGAAAAAACATCATTTACGCTGCTCCATGCGTCGCCGATGAGCTCATCCATCATATCCTTGGAAAAATTTCTGATCGCGTTTTTCAACACTGTGAACCCATAGGTGATCGTCATGTTGTAGATCCCAGGAAATACGGTTACATGTGATTCATTCTGGATACCATCGAGTAAAAACCCGTACACAAGTGTGCTTACATTCTCTTTTGTTGCTTCAGATGCAACATCATGGTCATGAAATGGTGATGCCTCAGTATGAACAGTATAGTTCTCAAAAATAATTGAGATATTTGCTAGTGCAGGAATTGATGATCTCCAAAAATGAAGACCGCTTTCATCACCAAACAACTCGTGTTTCACCCAGTGTTTCGTAAAAATAATTGTCGTGTTCCGGATAGTGATCTCAGGCTTATATGGAATAATGATTGTGCTTTGGGCAACATGAGAATTTATCGTTGGTGGATGTTCACCAACGAAGAGTTCACCACCGAACCGTACGCCTTTGATTGGATGCCACAAAGCAGTCACATTGAACCCGTATTTCTCACCTAGATAACTGGTAAAAAACTGTGTGATGTCTTGTTGTAGTTCGCGGTCATAATCCTGCGTAAAAATATTCAATCGATCTACGCCTAGTACTGAAAATGGTATGTGAAATTGACAGGCGAGGTTTTCCGCAAGCAGGTTCGCATAGGTTTTATGGCGTTGTTCATGCGCAAGAAGCCAGGTAGTAATCGCACCATACAAACCATCTGATGAGTTGTCGATCCCCAGATTTTTCACAGCATCATCAAGGATATCCCCGCCGATTCGGTAGCTAAAGATATCTGCACGGGAACCAAGAAATGTTTTCAATGCATCATCAGCAACATGTTCTCGATGGGTTTCAACAGAAGTGTTTACCGCAACATTACTTTTCAACGCAGGTAATAGAACAACGCCTGAGAGTGATATAAGAACAATGAAAAAAACCGCATCATACATGAGAGAAACACCAAAGGTGCTATTAGTGAATGATCCGTATTTCATCAGTCTATCCTCCACAGAATCACGGTGAATCTCGCAGGAATTGTGCATGCTTCATTGAGATACACATCGATATACGTAGAGACAGCGACACGATCATTCGTATTCTCTGGTAATTCGATTGGGAAATCTTCTGCAGAGTCAACCCAGTTGAGACGAACGATAAAATCAATGGATGAATTTTGATATTCGTGGCGAGTGATATTCAGTACGAGTTGTCCATTTTGTGAGTGTAGAACTGCAAGATCAACGATACCACCAGGTCGTATGTACAAACAGTTTGGGTTGGTGAGTTTTGATACAATACTAGATGCTATTTTGTAATTTTCAAGGATATCAACTCGGGTTTCATATGCGGTATAGGTACGAGCAAGAAGTGCTACAAAAAGAGTGAAACCGATGACAACAACAGAAAGTGCAGGCAGGGATGTGAACTCCTCAGAAGTTGCTTTTTCATTTTGAATAAAACTATTCCAGGGACTGTGTCTTTGCATACGGTTTTCCTTCCTCCAACGTTGGAAAACAGCTCCAAAACTAGAATTTATTATCTATTAATAATATATAAAAGTTATGTCTATAAAAAATAATGAAATGTGGTTACGCCCAGGTTTCTATTGACTCCTGAATTACCGTTAACGCATCCTGAACAATATCATCATCGACAGGGGAAAACATAGATCGTGCAATCGCTCGAGGAATCCGGCGGATATAATCAGACATCCGCAGATCACGCCGAAGACTCGTGGAATAATGCTGCTGAACAATCTTATCGACTTCATGGATGTATCGTTCAACGTTTTTTTCAGACGCGGTGATCTCTGGTTCATACGTCCGCGCAAGTTTCACCCATTGATCATAATACTCGTGTTTCTCCTTTATTTCCCCTTGACCGTAGAATTTTTTGCGGAATAAATCAATACGTTCCTCACGGCTAATATCTGATACTTTAACAACGAGTGCACAGCGACTCATAAGAAGTGGAGAAAGACCAATATCTGCGAGCGCGTTTTTTCCAAACACTCGTGATTTCGGGTTTGCGAACGCGATCATGATGAAATAACTGTCGATCTGGCGATGCACTTTTGCAGAATGAATCGTACATTTTCCATTGGATAACAATTCGTAACAATATTCGATATCTTCTTTTGGGATTTTATCAAACTCATCTACGAGTACGAGTTTATGATGGGAATGTGGAAACGCGCCTAAATCCCCGGTTCCTAGGTTACAAACAAGACCCGATCTTGTAGTGTTTGCACCGATGTTCGTGATTTCGGTGAATCGTTCTCCGATGATTTCTTTTGCCATTGTCTTGCTACTACCAGGTTCTCCGATAATCAAAGAGTGTATTGGTTCGTGAAATGTGGAAAACATGCTGGCAGCGATCACTTTTTTCATGATGTCGTTGCCTTTGATCTCATGAAATACATTTTGCCAGAATCCGTTGAATCCGCGTTTTTTTGCAAATTCCATTAAATCTTCATCAGGTAAAGAGATTCCATGTCGTTCGCGTTCTCCGATCTTCTTTGATTCAAGGATCTCCAGCATTGCATCCGCTTTCTGTAGTATGGTGTCAAACCCGCGGGATTTTCGAGAAAGCTTCAAGATGTTGCCATCGATTTGCAGAGAGGCATTGCCATGACCTCCAGCGTATACATCAAGCATCGTCAGAACGGATTTTACAACTGCGCGATCCGCTTTTTTTACATGAACATCAACGTTATCTTCATCTTTTATTACGATATCATTAATGTTTTTGTTGGAGATGATGTTGCGTGCTCGTTGAATTAACATGGTCCCTTTGGTGCTTCCCATTCCTAATCCTATTGCGGTAGCTTGAGCGATCTGTTCAAGGGTGGTGATGCCCATGCTTTCAAGTTTTTTTCGGTCTGAAGGAATAACGCCGAGGATGCTAAGATCATCTTCCATAGATAAACACGGCTACCGGTATTCACTTATCTGATTAAAAGGTTAAGGTACTCTGTAAGAAAGAATTATTGTTGTTTACTCGTGTCTTTTTATTATTTTCATTGAAGGGTGATTGAGAAGTGCATGAATCGTTCCTGATGTGGCAATCGTGGATATTTGTATCTGATAGGAGCCTATGTTTTGTATTGAATGTAGTATGTCAGTTATGAGTTTTTTTTCAGTATTGCTGCATTTCACGATTCCACAGGTTCCATCGAATCGTATGAGTTTTATTCCTTTTGATTTATCATTTACGTGAAAACAATGACCATATCTTTGTTCAATTTCATTGAACAATTCTGATCGATCAATATATCTCTTTTTCTCAAAAGATTGAACGATAAAGCCGATGTATCGATATCGATTCCCTTCTTTAATAATACAGAAACACCTCAGAAAATATATATTGAAAAGAATGAAAATATTATTAGTCAGATTCTATGCGTGGTGCTAAAAGGTAGGATACATGTCCTTTTTTATCTGCGAAGTCAAAATCCACTTTGATGGGGTTATCTGTTCCCATGGAAATTGTAATGGGATCGTCACCTTTCACTGATTTAATCATGTTGCTGAAGTAATCGATCGAAAAAAGACTTTTATGTTTCCCCTGAGTCGTAAGCTCCACAAGCATATCCTTTGGGAGTTTCAGATGAACCGTATCAGTATCACCTTCGGCGAATAATTCAAAGGTATCTTTATCTACACTTAACGCAAGATGATCAGATACTGCTTCTGAGGCACGAACACCTTGACTGAGTTCTGATGCTTTGATAATGATTTTTGCAGGAAGTGTGAGGTTTGGTGCTTTGGAATCAGGCATCCCTGCGGTGTCGATAAGCCCCATTTTCCTGACAAGATTTCCGATTTTAACAATTAAACGATTTGAATCTTCATCATATTCTAGGGAAATCATATCTCCAGAGTTGGCAAGTCGCATTATACCACTGAATTTATCAAGGTCGATGCCTAGTTCCATTTCGTCTGCTTT
>CAIYYQ010000250.1 GCA_903930505.1 Methanobacteriota archaeon | reverse complement strand
TTGGAAAAAGTCAAGCAAGTCCCAAAATCATTAATGATTCTATTTATTTTGATGGATACAATCAAACCATAAATGCGTACGATAGAGATCCGCATATTTACGCGGTGTACACGAACGGGACTGAAAAATGGAAAGTTTCTTATCAAAATATGACATGGTTTACTTTCACAAAGGACCCGCGAGGCGGTTTCTGGTACCTTGATGCTGATCAATGTCCCTGGAGACCTTTTTATGATGAAGGTAATAAACTAGTTCGTTTCGCTGAAGAAGACGGTCATATCATAGAACAAATTGATATGAAAACACTCATTGGGGATACAACAGATCTGCCGGTTGCACCTTTTTCCTGCATGATGATCTGTGATAATAAAACATATCCAATCATGGTTGTTTCTGCAAATCATCCTGGATTTCAAGAAGGGAAATGGGTTGTCGCCATCAATTTAACGACAAACACAGCTATGTGGCAAGTCCCTGTTGAACCGGGTTGGCTTCCTAACCTAAATTGTGCAGCTGGGGCTCTTACTATTCTCACAGAAGGAAACGAATCCCGAGTGTTATTTCCAACTCTGGTTGGTGGAATGCAAGCAGTTGGTACCTATCCAGACTGCTGGTTCAAAACCATTACCCATACATCCAAAGATTCAGACGATGTAAACACGTACGATGACTCAGTCGATGTTTCATTCACTGTGAATACTTCCGCATCTAAAGATCACATATTTATCAGAGCACTTCTTATCTCAGAAGAATATCCGATTCTTTGTCGTTATATGACAGAACAAAGCTATATTGTCACTAATACACAAGGGATACAAGATACCCTAACGATTTCCTTACCGAAAAACGCTCCACAAGGCAACTACCAACTGAAAGTATATTTGTATAATTCCTCTGGTAAATTTAAAAATGATGCTCACCTACTTGATCTCCAACTTTTCGATTATTTTGATGATGGAGAATATGCGAACCAAAAATACGAACCAACATCATTCTTCATGTATCCACCAAACGACCCACCAGCAAAACCACAAACACCCACAGGAAACACACCGATCATGAAACTCATAAGTCATCCCTATGAAACCAAAACAACAGACCCCAACGGAGACGGCATTTACTACCAATTTGACTGGAGAGCAAACCAGATCATTCATGATTATGATTCCTGGCAGTGGCAGTTTCTCTTTCCACCTTATTACTCAGATGAAACATGCACGCGGTGGCATGGCTGGATTCTCCCTGGCACCTATGAAATACGAGTCCGAGCAAGAGATACATGGCTCAGCCCTAATGTTTTCAGCGAATGGTCAGATCCATTCACCGTAGAAGTACATGGATGGGGAGATAGTAGTGGATGGTGTTTCGAATGTGATGGAAACCAAGCATGCTGCAATCAAAGACCGTATTGTTATTGGCATCCTGACCGGCAAATCTGTAGATCATGGCCACCCGGTGGTGGCGGTGGCGGTGGTGGAGACGGAGGTGGCGATGGCGGAGGAATAGGATACTCCTTGCTTGTCACTCTTGATACAACGGTGGCAGTCGGTGAAGATTTCACATCCCATGGTTATGAATACCAAACACAACAACAAGGATTCAGATCATCTTGTGAATGGAACTGGACATGGGATTGGAACGACGGAATTATTTCCTATGGTCCAAACCCAACACATAGCTATAGCACAGTGGGTTCCCACACCGTTTATCTGACAATTACTGATTGTACTCTGGAAACCATGAATATGTCGATACCTATCGATGTCGTTATTCTCAAAGCAGATTTTGAGACCAATCAACAGAGCGCTCAACCCAATGTCACTCTTGTATTCGATGATACATCCACTGGAGGATACGATATCACCGATTGGACATGGGATTTCGACGATGGCAGCCCACTGGTACATACACAGGATACCAGCCATGCGTTTACACAACCTGGAATATATAACGTATCGTTGACTGTCCAGGATGAAGAACAAAACACAGATACTTTTTCTCAAATCATCACCATTGAATCAGAACCTCCAATGCTCATCTCCACATCAACGCCCCCGCCCGTTATAGGTTGTAATCAAAGCACAACAATCAATGCAGAGTACTTTGATAACAAAAGCGGTGTAAACCACGTCACCGTCAACGTCGTATATCCAGATAACTCGTCAAGGAACTTCACCATGAGAACAGATACCACATCATCTGAAGAGTACGAATATCACTTTGGTGATACTGTTCAAAGCGGTTTCTATAATTATACACTTTGGGCTACTGATAACGCAAACAACACAAACTGCTCTCCCATGTTTACCTTTCAAGTTGGTACACTACCAGCCACCACCGTAAACTACACCACAACGGACCTTGACGTCCTTGGTGCTGCAAATAACGTCAGTTACGCCTACGGGATCAACAATAATGGTCAGATCGTCGGGAGTTCAGGAGAAGAACATGGTCTTCAGACCGCATTCCTCTGGCAGAATGGTGTTATGATTGATCTCGGTGCCCTTGGGGATGGTCTCTCAAGTGAAGCACATGCTATTAATGACACAGATACTATCGTTGGGTTTTCGAATACTGCTAACAATAAGGTTCATGCAGTCCTCTGGGGAGACGATCAGATTATTGACTTGGGTTTACTCATTGGGATAAACGGCACCAGCTATGGATACGATATTAACAACCTTGGACAAATTGTAGGAAAATCATATATCGGCCAAGGAACTCAAGATATTCTAGAGATGGATGAAATAAGAGAATCATCTGTTACTGGTACTGATAAAAGATCCGATGCCATCCCTGGAAAAACAGGCATTGAACCAGGTGATCTTGTTTCTGAAGAAATTGAAGAAGCAGAGGGATCAACCGCTCCAGTCCAGCACAAATATCCTCCACACGCGTTCCTTTGGACACAACAAAACGGAACGATAGATCTAGGAACGTTACCAGGGGATACTTGTAGTGTCGCCTGGGCGATTAACAACCTTGGCCAGGCGGTAGGTACCTCATCGCGCGAGAT
>CAIYYQ010000249.1 GCA_903930505.1 Methanobacteriota archaeon | reverse complement strand
TCCATTTCCATAATTTAGTTTCATCTTTTCATCACATCCATTTTTTATTTTATTTTTTTAATTGTTTGAGTACCGTCCCAACAACTATTTTTATAACAATGCTTTTTATTTAAATATTTAAATACTTTATTTGGAATCTATCGAACAAGACCCTTTCTTTGTACCCACTACATACGAAAAAAAAACGATACAGGTTCAACGTTACAGACAAATAAGAATGACAAATCGTTTGTAAATAAAAAAAAAAGGAGATGCGGCTATTCATGCATAGGTCTTTTCCCTATCGGTTTTAGACCACGCAATATTCCCAACCGCAAACATAAACAATTATGTTTGTTCAGTTTTACCCATTGTTAACTTGTTTCTTTTTTTGATGATTGATAGAGGTAGTGAGCAGAGTGATTTGATGCTTTTCTTTTTCTTTGCAGCTAAACAAGTGTGTTTAATAGGGTATAGTACTCCTTTTGTTTAGTCATGTACTATTATTATTAAGTGATACCAAGAACCCCGTTAAATTCTGTTCTGAAATCCCAGAGTATACTAGATGTTGATGCTCCATGGTTGTCTATAGCTACAATTTTCCAATAATATTTAGTGTAATATAATAATGGCGTTCCTGGATTGTAAGTGGTACTCGTTTGACCAGTAACGACTCTTGGTGGTGAACTGCTGGTTCCGAAGTAGACGTCATAGGTTACACTGTCGAGAGGATCAGGATCACCGTAGCAGGTCCAACTAAGAACCGTGCATGTAAAAACACCCGTAGCATTGTTTGGCGGGGAGGGATTACTTGGTTCATATGGGGAGTGATTTGGGCCTTCTTCGGTAAAGAAATCCCAGATTGGACTCGTTGTTGGAACACCGTGATTATCCCATGCGACGACTCGCCAATAATAATAGGTATAATAATAGGTGCTATATTGTAATGTTCCGGGGTCATAGATAGAACTTGTTTGGCCAGTAGCGATTCGTGGTGGGGGATTTGTTGTACCAAAGTAGACATCGTAGGTGACAGTGTCTCCAGCATCTGGATCGCTGCCGATCCAACTGAGATCAGCAGTGATTGAGACATCACTGGCATGATTAGGGGGCGAAGAAGGATTTGGAGCGGTGGGTGGATGGTTTGATGGAGGAGGCGAGAGTAAGAGGTCAACGAACGGGTCGATATCAGCAAAGGTGATCATGCCGTCGTGGTTGCAATCTGCAGCTAGCCAGGACCACAGAGGGCGATGTATTTGGAATGTTTCCTGTGTGATGCCAAGTGCTTCTACAAAGGGGTCGACATCAGCATATAATACAGATCCATCGTTGTTCACATCACCGAGAATGAACTGGTGCATCAACGGATAGAGATCTTTGCTGTTGCCATCAGGAATTGGATACGGGGCATCGACGATGCCATCGCCGCCAGATATGTTTTGATTTGGTCCATGAAAATTATCGTTACCTATGCAATCATTCCAGTAGTTTCCCCCAGATGGGTATCCGTTGTCCCAGAAGTTGATCCCGGTATCGGAGGCTTGACAGGTATTGTCGATGAAGTTGTTATGGTAGATCCGATTGGAATCGGACATGAGAAGGATTCCATACCCCCTATTGTCGGAGAAGGTATTGTATGTTATAGTGTTTTCTGAGGACGCGGAAAGGCTAAGTCCGTTCCCGATCGCGTTACTGATAACATTGTTGCTGATACGGTTATTATCGGAATTAGAGAGGGTGATGCCATCACCGATGCAGGCTCTGATAATGTTTTTTATAAGAGTGTTCGAGGATGAATTCACTCTAATGGTTATGCCGTTGTTGGTATCTTGAATAGTGTTCTCTGAGATGAGATTGTGCTTTGAATTGCTGAGGGAGAGCCCAGTACCAGTACAGGTAGTAACGATATTTTTGGTGATGGTGTTGTAGTCTGAAGAATACTGGAGAGTGATACCGTTACCGATATTCTGGATGGTGTTCTCAGAGATGAGGTTATTCGATGCTATTGCGAATATGAGCGCATCCCCGTTTATTGCGAGGAAGATGTTGTTTGTGATTGTATTGTTGGAGGAGAATCCAAGTTGAATGCCACCCGCAATCCCGGAAAATATTTGATCATGTAACGTGAAATGTGTACAGTTCGCAAGGATTATTTGGGCAGCATCAGCAGGGATTTCCAGGTTTGTTCCATCAGTATTTTTCAAATAATAGATAGGTCTTCCTTGAACTGAATTCCCCTCAATCACATGCGAGGTCCACTCGTCGATCGTCGGAGTTGAAGCCTCAGGAGGATCTTTTCCTAGGAGGATGCCACTGGAATCAAACCAATTATTAATGATGGTTACCCGTTCTGCACTGGATAGTCTGATGCCAACACCACTGGTAAGATTTCGGAAAATGTTCCCGGAAATCACCACATCATCTGTAGAGACATTAATCCCTTCTTTGCCCCCTTCAATGGTAAAACCGCTAATGGATGCTCCTTGCGCGGTGATTCTGATCATCGCGGGGTCCAACAGTAAACCGCCATTCCAATGGATGATAGTAGTAGCAGCGTTCTCACCGATCAACGCGATCGATTTTTGGATTGAGAGATGTTGTTTCCCGTCTTGCGTGTGATAGGTGCCGTTGTAGACGTTGATGACGCCGTGTTCAGCGACTGCTGTTATTGCCAAGCAGATGCTGGCGAAATGAGTTACACCCCATCCTGGAGTGGAAGGAGTATAATCATCATCAACGAAGACTGCTCCAGCGAATACGGTACAGAGAGTACCTGCCTGGTTGTTCCATTCGCAAGACTCCAGAAGAGTGTTCTCAGGATCAACCTGGACAAAAATAGTGTTTTTCCCGGTTGTCTGAGGGATCCACGAGTATTCTACTGTTTGTTCGCCACCTGATGGGATTGCTCCAGGAAGTGTAATGGTGGCGAGGGTTTGCTGTTCACCGTTCTGACTAATTAGAAGATAGCGTACTGTGACATTATATGCTGCAATGCCGCCAATATTGTGTACTGTGGTCGTGATCACTGTTGTCTCGTTTACTATGGGTTCTAATGGATTAAAGGTGATGTCCTGTTTGGAAATGGTAAGGTCTGGTATATTCTGATGTATGCGTCCTTTAGCTCCAGTGATATCTAACGCGGGATCGCCGAGGAGGTTGAACTCAGGATAATGCCATCCTTGTTCTTGGTTTGCCATTTTGAGGATCCCTTCGGTGATGATATCACCGACTAGAGGGTTTAGGTTGTCAAACAGAGAGCTAAAGAGGTACTGCCCAAAATCAAAAATCCCGACATAGGTAGGAGTTGATGCTCCCCAGAATGCTATCGCACCCTTGTTTTGGGTATTCAGTAACGTTTCACCTAGACATGGCGACTCACATTGAAATGCCCCTGTCCAACAAGAGAGGCTATATACCAGAGGGAGCTTAACCCCATTATGTAACTGGTCCATATCAAACCCATAATCTGTGATTTCCCAACCAGAATAATCACCATGTCCGCAGTAGACAATAATGCTTCGTCCCTCGTTGATATTCGCAATCGTAGCGTTGAAATGATCAGGGTCGCTCACGTTCACCTCTGAGACGTTCCATCCATTAGGAAGCAGGAAGGAGTTTATCACCTCACGGTACCACCCGAACATATCCATGCTTCCTCGTCCGAAAAGGACATGCGTATGCCATCGAGTATTTTCATCACCGGTATACACATAGTTTTGTTCGTAGTTGATTGTTTTTTCGGCGATAACCTGTAATTCACTTGCGGTGTTCACTGAAAATCGACCAACGGAAATATCTGGTGTACTGTGATCTCCATCCTCGACGAAAAGTCCGGTTTGGGCATCAACATGGAAACAACCGTACCACTGATCAGAAACCCCGGCATCAGGGACTGTACTAACCAGCTCATGTGTAGCCACGAAGGGAGTAGCACCTACCAAGAGGATATACCCAACATGATGATCATTCATATGGGGTGCATTCCAATTGTTCAATACATACTGTATAAAGAATCTAATTTTTTGCGAAGCAGAATCCTGTGTATCACCAGGTGAAACTCCAATAAATGAGTGATTCACACTCACCACAGCAACGTCAAACCCGTCGTATTCCGCACGCCAATGCGCCAGCGCATTCAACGGGTCATACACTGTTCCAGCGTCATGGTCTTGTTTCGCGGGGATATAAAACTCGTCTGAGGTAATGATCAAATAATCTGCAGAGATCCCATGAACACTTGGGTCATCGGGGTACGAGACCGTACCCGAGAGAGGACTCACATCCTTCTTCAGCGACTCAGATGAACGAGAAGAAACGATATAGTTACTTACCAGTTGAGAGCACATGTCACTGTACGGTCCGACATCCTTGCAGACAAGCTTTTCAGAAAATACAATCTTTATGGTGATGGTGGTGTAGACTCGGAGTTCTTTCGTCACCGGATTCCATTGAAGCGGATTGATAGTGAGACGAGCGATCCGTTGCCCTCTGAGGTAAGATCCCGGGCTGAGATCAGCGAGTTTCTCTGGATACAATTGATTTGCAGAATACACAGTATTGTCTATGGTGAATTCGTTCTCAGTTGAACCCTGCTCCTTGGAGGATGATAAGATCTGCGGTTGCGGTACTGGACATACGTTCACATCTGATAATACAGTATAGTCGCTTGAGATGATTTCCACTTGAGGTTCTCCATGGTCTGGGATTGCGAGGAGTTTTGAGATGAAGGGGAGTTGGGGTTTTCCCGCTTCAGTTGTTAGAGGATAATCTTGGAGTGAGATTTTTTGGTAGGAAGTACCATCAATGGTTTGTTCTTGGAATGTGATATCATCTGGGTTCACTTGATACGTGAGGGTAAGGCTGCGATCATCCGGGGTAACAGGTATTCCTTTTGGTTCGATCACAGTTTTTTCTATAGGGGTGATCGATTGTCCGATACGATCGCCACTATTTCCTTTTTCAAATGAAAGAGAGGCTGAAGAAAGCACCGGTGATGTTATCATTATCATACACAACGTGAAAGCTATCGTTTTTATTCCATTTCCATAATTTAGTTTCATCTTTTCATCACATCCATTTTTTTATTTTATTTTTTTAATTGTTTGAGTACCGCCCAAACAACTATTTTTGTAACAAAGCTTTTGTATTTAAATATTTAAATACTTTATTTGGAATCTATCGAACTCCCCACACTATTTTATCTAAAAAAGCAGAAGGGAAACACTGGAAACGTCGTAATCAAAATAACAAACAATCGATTCGTAAAAGATAAAACGAAATGAAAACGACGTTATTCATCATCAGCTACGTCGACGTTTTTTACCTCAGATTCATCCACTTTAGAAAGGTATTTCGCATCAATCTTATCGGTAATGTAGACGTCTTTTCCCGCATGATAAATAAGGACGCCGTCTTCTCGTGTTTTCACACCGTCTATACGCAGAAGTAATGGTTCTTCAGTCCGTGTTTTTGCGGCTTCAATTGCTTTTTCGATGCTGCCGCTGAGATGCACCCTTTTTCGATCCACCGGATGCAAACCTTGCTCTAGTATCACGTCAAGTTCTTCTTCAGCAACAGAATAAAAAAACTCATCGATTTCTGCGAGTGGTAAATCATCCAGGTTCACATCAATGGAATGACCATAGGTCGCCCGAATCATCCCGCCATCAATCTGATATCGTCCCTTTGGATCAGT
>CAIYYQ010000248.1 GCA_903930505.1 Methanobacteriota archaeon | reverse complement strand
TCCTCTTTGAGGTTTTTACAGAAACACTCAAGTTCATTCATATCGTTTTCTTTTTCCTCTGCATAACAAACAGGAACAGTGCAACACCGATGGCAGAGAGAAATACGATAGCTTCAAAACCTGGAACCGGAATTGGCTTATACTGCGGCAGGGTAACAGATGGTCCTAGATCCTTTGCGATACCATCAGAACCAACCTGGAAATAGTACGGCTGCGAGTCAACAATCGTGTTGTTAAATGGTTGATTCAGATGATCAAAATAGATAATAACCTGAGCATACGCATGAACCGTCACATTCTTGTTTTTCTCCCAGCCAATGTATTTCGGATAGGACTCATAGAAATCTCCTTGTTTTGTGGCGTTGATCTCTGTGCCATCATCAACCGTGTAATACACCCTGCTGACATTCGCTTTCACATCAAAACTGAGTGCTGAGGCATACGTAACAAGAGGGCCGGGGGCTGTGTCTGCTCCTGCTGGATCGGGTAATTTAATAGTATCATTATCATAGATAAATGAACCATAAACGATAGTTGAATGCCCGTTTCTATCCTTCGCTGTAATGGTACAATAATACGTACCCATTAGGTTTGTTGGATTCTCATAGGTGTACTGCAGGATATTGTTTTCAAAGGTGAACACAGGAGTCAGGTTTGTCCCATCAGGAAGTTGGATAGTTAATGTGATATCTTGATTATTAACTCCGACGTTATCCGTGATTTTCGCAAGGATTTTCACACTGCCGCCAGCTTCCTGCATATCTGGTAAATTAACTGCAGACACATTTGGTGGGACGTCATCGTAAAAAGGCGGATTCACAAGTACGATAAGAAGAATAACCCACGTTAAAAAATATATTGCATACGTTCCCGCCCAACCTTTCCTACCAAAATCAGCCAAATCAATATTCAACCGTAAGAAAAGATAGCGAATCCATGCAGCATTAAAAACACCAAAAAGCAAGACAAGTTCCCATCGAAGGAAACTTGCGGAGAGAAGCGCCCAGAACCCAAAGGAGATCACAGCAACAAGACAACCAAAAAGAAACGCAATGACTGTGGTTTTAATATTCCGTCGTTCTCGTTTCAGAAATGCTTGTTCGTCAAACTTAGGGAGTTTAAAGTCGAATTCCTCTTCTTCAGACTCTTCTTTTCGTTTCTTTGCCATAGGCCTTCAAGAGGTCGCATAAAGGATAGTTGTTTAAAAGCATTTTCCCGTAGAAAAAAAGGTTTCTTGGTTATTTCTTGATGATTTTAAATTCATCTATCTCTTCTAGAAGCGCTAGGTTTTTACCATTATCCCACTTAATTTTTATGAGCCGATCACCGGGTTCTCCCTCGATTTCAGTGACAATACCCTGATCACCAGGTTTCAACTTTGTCAATTCATCAGTGGTGAATACAAGTTCAATTCTGTCGCCGACCTTTACCGCTGTTTTCATTCCCATGTTTTATTTCGCCTCCCTCTTTTATAAAAAATTGAGGTATGCGGGCACCGGGATTCGAACCCGAGCAAACAGCTTGGGAAGCTGCAATCATAACCACTAGATCATACCCGCGGACTAAGTAATCATGGCAAAACCACATGATCTTGCCATTTTTAAACATAACCAAGATTCTCTGAGGAATCACTGAAGCACTAATAAGCATCCCCCGTATATCCGCACACGCCCATCCGCGGTGAGTTTACAACAGGAAGAAGCATATCTTCACCGCACTTATGTTTCTTTGCGCATTTTTCGCAGAAGAAACCAGTACCCTCCCAGAGACATTGAGTACATACTTTTTTTGCTGGTTTACCGCAGGATGTGCAGACAAAGTTAGGGAGATTGTTCCGGGTAAGGATCTGTATCCTCTCAAGACTTCCCTGTCGTTCAGAGATACACATCATATCGAGTTCCGTGGTCGTCCCAAAATCATATTCATGAGAGAACTTGAGGCCAGGAAACAAAACAGAAAATAATTTAGTGTTCATGCTCTTGGTCGGATGTGCTCTACCAAACATCCCGGTCCACATCGAATCTACGCCCCCTGTATCCAGCTCATATTGCGTATTATTAATGGTGAATGCACTGAGATGTCCGCAGCATTCCAACCAGAGATCACGTAAAAACGCATCTACATCTTTTAACGTCATTACTCCTTTTACTTCAAAGTAGACAAAGAATGGTCCTGCCTGCGCACGAAGAAGAAATATTTTCCACTTCTTTTCTTCTTTGTCTTGATTCTTTTTTCGTTCGCTGCAAGATTGCAGGTGTCGTGACATCGCAGTCGCTGAGAACGTTTTGTTACAAAATTTACATTTTCCTTCAGATTTCAATTTCATCTGACTACCTTCCAATAACCGCCTTTATCAGGGCCAACTCGTTGCAATACTCCTTTTACTTTCAACTTTGCAATATATTCTTTGACTGTCTCAGTGCTTACGTTCAGTTTTTTTGCAATATCTTCTCTTGTTGCATGAGAATTTTCTAATAGGAAAGCAAGTATTTCATGTTCTAGACGTGTTATGTTCTGGGGGGTTTTCTGGGG
>CAIYYQ010000247.1 GCA_903930505.1 Methanobacteriota archaeon | reverse complement strand
GGTCAAATACTGTTTTAAAGAGGTTAATGATTTATTGATACCAATTGGAGGATATTATGTCAACCTTTCGGGGGTTCATCTCAATCGATATCAAAGCCACACCGCAAATGACTACGTTTAAACAAGAGATAGAAAAAACAGGTGCGGATGTTAAACTTGTTGAACCGGAAAACATCCACATCACGGTAAAATTTCTTGGAGAGACCGATGAAAATCATATCGATGTCATCGAACAGAATATGAAAGAATCTGTGCTTGCAATAAAACCATTTCCCATCAAACTCAAAGGAACCGGTGTATTCCCCAATCAAAACTATATGAAAGTTTTATGGATTGGAATCACTGATGAAGGCAACATTGAAACCATTGCACATGCCATTGATGAAAAACTTGAACCACTCGGGTTTAAAAAAGAAAACAGAGGGTTTTCTCCTCATTTAACCGTAGGTCGAGTAAAAACAGCAAAAAATAAAGATCAACTTCTCGAAGTGATGGGAAAATATAAAACAGTAGAATTTACTATTCAAAATGTACAATCAATTAAGCTTAAAAAAAGCGAGCTCACTCCAAAAGGACCAATTTATTCAACCCTCAGGGAGGTACCACTATAAGATGGCGGTGAAATCATAGACTATTGGTTTGTTGTCATAGGGGTGCTGAATCTCCTCCTGTTCTTTATTGGAATGTTGTTTCTCGTTCCAAAGAAAATCTGGAAAACATCATGGTTCGATTATAAACAAATGTTCTCGTATCATTCCGTATATCTTCTTCTTATCATTGTTGTTGTCTCAATTCACCTTCTCGAAGTAAACATCATCGATTCGTTTATAACAAGACTCGTCGGTAATAACTTCACACCTACGATTCAAATGATTGAAGATGGGGTCGTCTACTGGTTTTCACAACACTGGACGCCAATGTTTGTATATTTTTTTGTCTTCATTTACATTGTTCTGTACCCATTTACGCTTTGGTTTTCACTACTCTATTTCCTGATTGCTGATGAGAGAAAAGCAATGAAAACATTTGCATATGCACTGGTGATTATCTACGCGATTGCATTACCGTTTTATCTGTTTCTCCCAGTCACAAACGTCTATATTTATTATGGATCAGCTTCAGCACTAAATGCAGTTATCCCTGGTGTTGAGCAGTTCTTCTATGCCACTACAACAAACAACAATTGTTTCCCCTCGCTCCATGTTGCAATGGCATTGCTCGTCGCAAAAACCGTCTCCCTTACCGCCAACAAAAGATTCATCTACCTTGCGTACTTCTGCGCCATCTGTGTGATCTGCTCAGTTATCTATTTAGCCATCCACTGGATAACCGATGTACTTGGTGGAATTTTTATCTCCTATGCAGCTTTCTACCTAGTTAAACGATACACCAAGGAGACATAAATGATCCCAGGCTCAAAACCCATAGAGACTCAAGTACTCAGTAAAATCACGCCTACAGTAAAAGAAAAAAAAGAAATAGAACACATCATAGAAACACTAAAAAAACACGTTCTTAAAGAAATCGAAAAAACCAAGATACCTATCACGATCGAACTCGTTGGTTCCACTGCAAAAG
>CAIYYQ010000246.1 GCA_903930505.1 Methanobacteriota archaeon | reverse complement strand
ATCTCAACATAAAAACAATACGACAAAAAAAAGAATAAAATGAAAAAAAAGGATATGAAAATCCTTTTTATTTAGTTGAACACACCAAGGATAATTGGCGTGGTCATTATACCCATAAAATTGTTTGGCATAGTTATGAGTTGAAGACGCCATATGCCATAATTGCCACCAATTTCTCCATGACGGACACTAATTGCAAAGAAAGTAATAAATTTACCACCCAAGGATATCTTCGCAAATGCGACGAATCCACTGACAAACGTTTTTTTCTTAACAACAGTGTTTTTTACTTCTGCGTTTGCGCATGCAGCCAATGGGATGGTCGCTAACAACAAGGTGACAATTAACAGGCCTACTAATTTCCTTTTCATGATCTTCATAATTTTAACCCCTATTAATTATATAATATCTGTTGTAGTATATAAATGTTTTGTTAATATTATTTAAAAAACATTTTAAACGTAGAGTATTTCCCAAGAAACAGAAAAAAAGAATATCGTTTCGTTTCATTCAAAATAAATACTAATTATCCATTGATGTTGGATCAAATCGTTCCCGATATCGATAAAAATCACGTACCGCACGTTGCCGACGACTATCGTTTTCATGTTCTCGATGTTTTTCCATCATAAAAAAAGAGAAAACAATCCCTGCAGAAAACACTCCAAAGCATGCTTCTATCAAAACAATCTGATACAAAAACTCTACATTTTCAAGTGGATACGAAATAATAACAAAGACAAGCAACATAATAAATAAAGCGAAAATGCTTACTGCGGTGAGGAAGAGAAGCCTTGCTGATTTAACCATGGTTTACAAGTCAATGGTTGTTTTTGAAGTACTTAAAGATTTCCTCAGATTTTTTTCCAGTCGTTCGAGTTTCATTTTTGATTTTTCCATAACACTATTTGAAACATCAACCAACAACTGTAGATAAGTACTTTCACAGAAGAGAATGCTGTCTTTTCCAATTGGAGCATCAAGACGTTCCGTACTGCATAATTCAATCACAATTGTTTTTCCTATGCTGCGTATAGATGAATTTTTAAAACCACTTAATATCGCAAGTTTCACCAGTTTTTCTGCAGCATTAAGATCCAAGGTTCCTACATGTAGTATTGGTGATTGAGCTAGAAGCCAAAGAAATCCTTTATCCGCTGTTTTTGAAGATTTGAATAGCTCATCAATCATAATTGTTCGATGCCATTTCCCAAGAAATTTCGCTTGTTTTTTATCTCCAATCGCAGGAATCTCCAGGAGAACTATCCGCCCGGCGCAACTACTTGATGTGTAATACTCAGGAAAATTATTCAAAAGCTTGAGAATCGGAAGTATTTGTTCATCTACAACATGGTTGTCGGAGGCTTTTTTTAGTGATTCACCTGCGCGTTCTTTTGCATCAAGAAACTCTTTTCCCTTGTTCATAAATTCAAAAACCTTCTTCGATTGTTATTTAATAACCATGATTGATAATGAAGGTATAGTAAAAAATATACCGGTTAAATACATTATCGAAAGTGGGTGAATACTGTTATGTGTGCTGCAATTGTAGGTTTTTATGGAAAATCAGGCTCCGGAAAAACATCGCTTCTTGTGCTTCTTATCAAGAAATTAACCCAAGAAGGATATCAGGTGGCAACCATAAAACAGACGGACAAACATATTGGCGTAGATACATCTGGGAAAGACACATGTAAACATTATGAGGCTGGTGCTTCCATGACTGTATTTTCCTCTCCTGTTGAAACCGACATTCTCATAAAAGAAAAAAAATCTGTTCAGCAAATCGTTGATATTCTACAACGAATTGGAACATATGACATTGTTCTCGTTGAGGGGGCAAACGAACCCCATATCCCTAAGATAAAGGTAGGCGATTGTGAGGAACGGGAACAAACAATAGCTGTCTACAATGATAACATGGAGACGATACTTGGGTTGATTAAAGAGAAAATCCATGAATCAAATGATTATCTAGAAAAGAACTCAATTCAGGTGAAAATCAACGGAAAAACCGTACAACTCTCCGAGTTCCCCTCTCTTTTTATCAAAAATACGATTATTGGTATGCTTGGCACACTCAAAGGTGTTGACGATGTTCACACAGCGGAAATAACTTTTTAGTACTTGTATCCTACGATATGAAGTGTGAATCAGTAGCTTATAGACTTCCTGTTGCATTGATCACAAGCATCAACAGCACAACTACAGCAATAAAACACACTGTTATAATGTCATCTCTTCTTTCTTTTCTGATTTGCATCCCGTCCCAAAAAAAGAATCATGTAATCCTTTTTAAATCTTTACAATTATTTAACTAACCTGGTATAAGATATTAAGCAATAGAAAGATATTTATATTTATAAGTTAATATTAATTAAAGATTTAGAAAAAAATATCGGTGGAATACACACATGCAGAACCTAATGAAAAAAACAAGAGTAATACTTATTGTCTTAGTTTTCATTTTATCAGGAACAATCGCCAGTTCTGCAAGTATTACAGATGTCTCTATTGATACAACTACGGCTGTTGAAACAATTGATACAGTCATTTATCGATATGGCCCCTCTGATATCACACCAGTATCAGTTCATCTGCAAGTGAAAAAAGGTGCAAATTCTGAAGAAAAAGAACAAGCACTCGTTGATCTCTGTGAAAAACTCGCAAAAAACGATCAAGAGATCCAACAATACCTTAACGACTCTGGAACAAACACAAGCATCTTTTCCCATATTACATCACGCGGCCGGGGATTTCATTTAGAATACAAAATACGAATCCCGATAAAACGACATTTCAAAAAATACCCAAATTTCCCACCATACCAACGAATTCTCAAAATCCCGAT
>CAIYYQ010000245.1 GCA_903930505.1 Methanobacteriota archaeon | reverse complement strand
TGATTCGAACGGAGATAATGTCTACTATATGTGGGATTGGGGTGACGGAAACACAAGTGGTTGGTTAGGACCGTATGCTTCCGGTGCAATAGCAACAGGAACCCACACATGGACGAGCCGAGGAATTTATCCTGTCAAAGTCAAAGCAAAGGATATTTATGGTGCAGAGAGCAGCTGGTCGACGCCATTGACAGTGAATATGTACAAGCTTGGGGATGTGAACAACGATGGAATGGTTACCTTTGCAGACATTGATCCTTTCGTTGCAGCAATTGGAACCACTGAGACGGATTTCCAAACACAGCATCCCACCTGGTCCTGGCTTGCCGCAGATTGCAACCAAGATGGCAGGGTTACGTTCGCTGATATCGACCCATTTGTTGCGCTGATAGGTACCTAATACTCTCTCCATGACATAACTCTTTTTTTTCTTATTTTTCTTTGATTTCTTTCCAAATTTTCAATTTTTTACCACAAATTATTTATATTATTACTAACATAATAAATATGGGTAATCATTCGAATCTAAAAATAGGAACGAAAGGATGCGAAAAAAATGAAGCGAAAAGAAAGAATTGGAAGAATGTTGGTTTTTGGGCTGGTGTTTGCGACGATCTCGCTTGCTTTATTTACAAGCCCAGTTTTCGTTCAGAAAGCTAAAGCAACAAGTATATTCGATTTGGCTATGGCTGATGTGCCTGGTCCGTTTCAAAGAGGAGTAGACCATATAGGAGGCGCTATTGGGTATTGGCTGAATGGTGAATGGGTTATTGAATACCTGCATTATGTGATCGATAGTTCAGACAGTCCTCTATCAGGGGACGGTCACTGTATTACCACATATTGGTGGTCATCGGATCGCTAACGTGAATGTGAACGCGTTGATTTTTTGATCAGCCAAACGAAATTCTTACTTTTTTTTCTTTTTGTAGAATCATTATTTTGGGAGGATGTCATTTTTGATTTCCGTATGATTTCTCCTTCTCAAAAGAGGATAGAAGAAGTGAAGGTTGGAATATCGAACCCCGTGGCAAAGAAGATTGAATTGCATAAACCGATGAATCAAGCAGTGTTTTTTCACAATGGAACCATGTACAGTATCACAACTGAAAAAGGGGATCTGGTGGTTAGTCCGAAACACAAAGTATACATTGCGAATACAAGTTATTTGGATTCTTTACCGAGTTCTTTGCAGAGTTGTTTGGTTGATATCCCCACGCCGATGTCAAAAAGGAATGATTCGTATGTCCATAATTTGGATTGTTTTGAGAGGCAGAGTGCGACGAATTCAACATCTTTCAAGTGTGATCCGAGGAGTGTTTTTGCTTTTGGTATGAACGAGGTGTATTCGCGTGATGGTACAAAGGTGATGACGTCGAAGATGAGGAATGCGAGTTCGTTGAACGCTTTTGGTGATAGCGTTGATTTCAACATGAGTTCTTTTTATGGTTGTTAAACTCCGTAAGTAATGTCTCAGGAGCATATATGAGTAAAGACTCGTTAAAAAGGATGTTGAGGATATCACCTTGTGAGCTGAGTATGCGGAAGAATACGTTTGAGTCGAGAACGACTTCCATTTATAGCAATCCTTCTTTTTGTAGCCGTTTCAACATCGATCGTTTGACTTTATCTGACATTTCATCTGCGTCTTTCTCGGTGAATGTTGATTTGGAGACGATACGTAACGCTTTTTGCAATGCTTTATCGCGTGAAAGTTTTTCTGATGCTTCTGTTTGTACGAGTTTTGACCAGTTTACCCAGGAGAATCGCTTCATTTCTGCTTTGATTTTATCTGGGATGGTGAAAGTAACTGACGACATTTATAGTTCGCCTCGTTTCACCATCTGTTCGAATCTCTGTAATTGTTCGACTTTACGGATGATGATTCTTCTGAATACTTCTGCCCAGTTTACTTCAGGGTATTCTGACATTTTCTTCTTGAGTTCTGATGGGATAGATAATGTTACTGTTGCCATGTTGTCCTCCTTACATAATTCTGTAATTATACATAATTATGTTGATGTATTTAATTCTTTTGTTGTATCACATCATTCGTTAACACCAGTAACTACTGTCTACGATTAAATACCGCAAGGAAAACCGATGTATTTCTTAGATGCCATGGGTACTCTGATATCGGTAATATCAGTTTGGAAAGGATCGTATGATGAGGAGATTTATGAAGTGCATGTCCCCAACGATATCATCTCTGTCCACAAGGAAAAAATTCTACCTTCATCACCCTGGAAATTTCCCATTTTCATTGACTAACATGTTTCGTTTCTTTTTGCTTTCGTATTATCCTATTATTTTTCGATACATATTTTTATAAATATCTGCGTATTTCATCTTGCATCACCCATGTTTTAATGAAAAATATATCCTTCTTTTTGTAACACAAACCATATATATTTCAGTATATATTACGTATCTTGGGTGATGAAGAGGGATGCCTCTTACTCGAAAAACACATTTATCGGGGAGTAGTCTTGTTGTCACTATTCCTAGTCAACTTGTTGAAGCATATGGTATCAATGAGGGTGACGAAGTTGAGATTATTCCGTTGAAACACGGTGAACTGAAGATCAGAAAAATAACAGATTCACGACATCATGGGGGTCTTTCGTGAAAAAAAAGCTTGCAGCTCTCGCGGTGATGTGTGTGATTCTCATGGTCCTTGGTGGGATTAATACAACCCTGTTTTATGGGACTCAGTATCTTACGACTAAGCCTGGGTTTGGGTATACGGTTTCTTCGGGTGTGACCTGGTGGGATTGTAACTGGTCTTATAATAAAAAAATCACTATTGATCATACAAAGGTCCAATCTGATCAAGATTATTTCCCGGTGTTGATCTACGAAAGCTCTGATGCGGATGTTGCTGCGCATGCGCAAAGCGATGGCGATGATATCGTTTTTGTCGACAGCAGCCAGACTGTTCAACTTCATCATGAAATAGAAAAATACAATAGTACAACCGGTGAGCTTCATGCATGGGTTGAGATCCCTCATCTGTTGTCAACATCAGATACGATAATCTATATGTATTATGGTAACCCGGATTGTGCAAGTCAGCAGAATGTGGAAGGAACCTGGAATTCGAATTTTGCGATGGTGCAGCATCTCAAGGAAGACTCTGGGACACATGCAGATTCGACGAGCAATGGAAACGATGGAACTGTCACCGGCGGTGTAACCCAGGGGACTACTGGTCGAAGTGTACTTGATGGATCTGATGCATTTAATGGGACAATCGAACAATATATTAGTTTTGGGAATCAAACAAGTGTAACGCCTTCGTCTGTTACGGTGGAGGCATGGGTGAAGGATCCACCAAAACAAAACTCACCTGCTGTACATATCCTCAATAAACAACAGGAACAAAAAACCGTTCTTCCAAATACAATGTTTTCTGTTGAGCGAATGATCACTGTTGATTCTCCAACCGATGTGGTGTTTGTTGCGTTGTGTTCCCCTGGAGTGATACTCAAGGATATGAGTGTTGACGGTGTTTCTGTGTTTTCTGGGTTGTACGGTGCAAAAAAACCAACGTCATCGGAAGAACAGCGGATTGAAAACATTCGAAAGAAGCTTCCAGATGAAGTTTTGGATTTTCCAGTACTTGCATATTCAAAACCATTTCATGTGGAGAATCAGACGTCGGTTGTGATGCAGTTTCAGAGCAGTGGTTTGAACACGGTGTTCTCTCAAGGCAGGATTAGTTATCTGGTTCTCTCCCAAGACAATAGATATGATGTGGAATGTACTACGCATTGGTATTCTGGTTACAATTTTATTTTTTCTAACTCAAATGAAGCGTACTCACGAGCGGCTGATTCTCTGTTAAAGAATGAAAAAAGCACGTTGGTATCAACAACCAGCTTCATTCACACGAACCCTTGTTTTTTCAATTTTTTAAATCTGCCGTGTTTTAATTCTTTTCACATGGTGATAAGTTCTCTTTCAGGGAGTTGCTTTGCACCAGTCATAATTTCATCAATAAACGCAAGTAGTCTCCTTCGCTTTGCTTCGAATGTGATTAATTCTTCGATACGTTTTTCTAAAGCGGTTTTTTCCCGTTCCAGTATCTTTGGGATTTTAATTTCGAGGCTACCCATATCTATTACCAATGTAAGTATGGATTGTCATGATTTAAATGGTTTTGCTCAAGATGTTCATAAAACAACAGTGATGAAGAATTCTTCTCCAACGAAACAGTCAATGCTTCGGTATACACAGAAAGAATACGCTGAATCCCCTGTGCAGAGTACGCCGCTGGAGAACAAAAAAGACAGTGGTGGCTCTGTTTGTTGGTTGAATCCTCTCTCTGTGTTTTCCAGTCTTTTCGCGTTGGTTGGAAAACGAATAGCCAATGTTTATAAATTCTGTGCAGACGGAGAATATCTTTTAGTCAGTCCAAAACATAACGTCTATAGTTTTTTTATTAATTCTTCAACGAATTCCTGTGTATTTAATACGACAACAGCGGATTGTTTCTTCAATTGCTTTTCTTCAGACCAAAGGATGCATGAATATTTCAGGGATACGGCGAAATACGGTGCATCTTTAGGGTGCCTTGGCAACAGGGATAGTGCTTTCGGCATAAAGGGTTTATATTCTTCTTTTGGTACCAATGTGATCCGTTTCTCTGCGATGGACAGCAATCGTGAGAATTCCTCATTTGATCGGTGTGTTTTTTTCAATATCTCTGATTTATGCTTTGAGAACTCGAGTAGGATTTTTTCGGGTGCTACTAAGTTTATATTTTCCGAGAAGAACAGTATTTCTGATTTCCAATTGCCTTTGATTAATAACGAGAAGAGTTCGTTCGCGTCGACAACAGCGAACATTTATTTAGCACCCTTTTTTGCTAATGCTTCTGTCACCTTTGCCCCAAGTCTCAGTGCATCCTTCTCTGTTAATTCGCTTTGTGATTTGAATTTTCTGAGAAACTCTAGGTCAGCGATCTTCTGTTTGAATGCTTCTCGTGCTACTGCTGACCAGTTTATCTCCGAGAATGATTCCATTTTATGTTTGAGTTCCTGCGGGACTGATAACGTTAGTGTCGTCATACCATCAACCTCTATGTATGATTACATATATTATGTATATTATGTGCAAACATATAAATCTTTTGGTTTAGCGCCTGTCACCGAAGCGTACCAAAGGCAAGGGAATGAAAACCTTAATTTCATGGACGAAAAAGGAAGTCCTGTACAGATCGAATCGATTAAGAAAGAATCCTACCAGGGCCCTATCTACGACGTTGACGTCCCCAACGACATCGTGTTGGTTCGTCGTGGGAATGGTTCTGCGTTCTGGTGTAGGAACTCAGATTCACCAATTGATCATGCAACGCAACAGCCAATGCTTCGGTATACACAGAAAGAATATGCCGGATCCCCTGTGCAGAGTACGCCGCTGGAGAACAAAAAAGATGGCGGCGGCTCTGTTTGTTGGTTGAATCCTATTTCTGTGTTTTCCAGTCTGTTCACGTTGGTTGGAAAACGAATAGCCAAGGTTTATAAGTTCTGCACAGACGGAGGAGAACATCTTTTAGTCAGTCCAAAACACAAGATATATGCAACAAATAATGGATATACGAACGTTGATTCTGCAGGAGGTACTTCAGGTGATTTCTCTCAAAAGCTTTGCTGGTACATCAACCTTAGCAGCAGCCTCGTACATCTTCCGGTCGTCTGTGATCAGAGTGGAGCTGGTCAGCTTAGCGCAGGCAATGAAAATAGTGTCAAAACCGCTGCTTCTTGTTCGTGCACCTATCCGTATCGCCTCGTTCAGAAGGAAGATGTCGTAGACAATGTTTCCATGGTCTCTGACGTAGTCAGATGCTTGGATCCCTCGTTGATCCTTTCCAGTGAGCCTTGCTGTTACCGAGGCAATTTCAATGAGACATACCGAGGGAATGTTCATTACGGTTTTTCTGTCTTCGATCTCCTGGATAATATCTCTCGCTTTCAAATGCAAACGAAGCTGTTCGCTATAGAGAGGATCCTTCTTTTTTCTCCTTGGCGGAATGATTCCCTTTATCAAAACTGTGGTATCCAAGGTGACAGCGCTCATGATGAATACTTCCCATCACGCATCCTTCGAATAAGCTCTGTCGAATCCTCATCAGAAATACGATCCTTAGCCATGAGCTTATTCAACTCAGACAACGATCGTGATTTTTTCTGTTTAGAAAACTTCAACTCATCAATAAGTGCGTGTAACTCACGATCAACGAGTTCTAATCTTTTCAGGATTACAGCGCCTTCCATAGGAATCACAGATGATAATGAGACTGAAGCAATATATAAGCATTTCCCTCGGTATACACAGAAAGACTATGCTGGATCCCCTGTGCAGAGTATCCCGCTGGAGAACAAAAAAGACAGTGGTGGTTCTGTGTGTTGGTTGAATCCTGAAGGAGATATTTACCAGGGATGTGATCTGAGATATTTAGCTAATTTTGTGGTATCAAATACTTCAATAATAGTTTGTCTTTTAAAGAATGCCTCTTGCGACCAAATAGGGCAACGTTCTTTTAATGCGAGTGCGAACAAATCTATGTCGTCGAGGAACTCTTCAACTTCTTTCCTCGGTGAAACCCTTTTCAATACAGATAATGCATGTTTCAATTCATCTCTATATTGGTGTTCTGGGATGAATTCAACTTGTTCTTTCAATAGGAAAAGCAGTGCATCAAATATTTTGTTGTTTATTTTTGATTTCCGTATGATTTCTCCTGAATATTTCTGTAACTCTCTTAGCGAAAATTCAGGGGATATCAATTCTAAGGCTGGGGTGAAGAGGAGTTCACTGGTAAATGATTCTTTCTTGAAAAAGGAGAATAGAACGTTGGTATCGACTACAAGTTTCACTTATACCAGTCCTTTCTTCTGTAGCTCTTTGAACC
>CAIYYQ010000244.1 GCA_903930505.1 Methanobacteriota archaeon | reverse complement strand
CAGTAGTTAGGCAAGTTAAGAAGTAAATATTGGTGCTGATCAAATTTTCGTCAAGATTGGTGAATATTTTTGATGGTTGTTCAATCAACCATTAATGATATGTGATCTGTTTCTCCTTAGAGACATGTTGGTGTTTAATCTAGCTACCGCTAACCCGGCTGCTCTTCATCGCCCTGAAATTTGATCTGAGATGATATCTTTGAACTCAGGTAAAATCACGAGGTACTTTTTTTTGTTCCAGTGGAATCTCACACTTAAAATAAAGTTACATAACTGCCATAGGTTATACAGAAATATGGAAAGCATTTGGAAAAGTAATCGTACGGGATACTTTTGTGAACAGGTTTTCCCACGTACCTGTTCTTTGACACGGTACCCTGTTTCTATTCCCCAGCGGTTTCGGTAGCTTTCTCCGAGTTCTAATGCATTTTCCAGGGTAACTGGGATGTTGGTGACGTAGGCGAATTCATCCATAGTTTCTCCAGGTTTCTTCGGTGATTTAAGGACCACGACAAGAGTGATGGTGGCATGTTGGCTCCCTTTTTTCATCGTGTACGGTGTGATAAGCGCATATGATTCTGTCCCAGGGATCTTTATCCCTTGGTGATGTGCAGAGATGATGAGTTTTTTGATTTTGTCGTTGTGATCCGCTGGGATGACAAATTCAACTGGGAGACTGAAAAGGGTGTTAATGGATTCTACGTCGAAGAACTCCCGATCCAGAAACAGCAAACCGATCACGATATGATTTCTCGCTGCAGTAACAAGATATGAAAGTATCTGCTCCTTAGTGGTGAATTGATGCAGAGGAAGTGCAGCAAGGGTGAACCTTCCTTTGGTATTTACACACTCGATGCTCGCGTAAGCATGACCAAAGTTGGTTCCTCGTACCCTTTCCATGCCGAGCACATGAATATCCTTTTCTTCTCCATACCAGGGTATCTTATGGATATCCAAACCACACTGAATAGGAGTATTGAAGATGCCGTGTTGTGCTGCGTATCTTAGAAGGTCGTTGTTTACTTGGTTAAAAGTTGAAAACACTTGTTTGGTGTTGAGTTTGTTCAGATGATAGAATACATCGTCATCGGATGGACATTTCTTTTGTTGCTCCTGTAGTCGTTTTGATCCATAGGCAACATAAACATCGTGTGTGATGGAGAACATCACAGTTTTCACGATGTTCTCCTTGGTGTAGGTACAGTTTTCTGCCATCTGCAAAGGCAAAGCAGTGGTGAAATCATTTTTGAGAGATTTTTTAAGAAGCTTGCCTATATCCTTGTGTGTATATTGGGGTGAATGCATCCTTTATCCCAAAATATTGTATGTCATTCACCCCATTTACATTTTTCAATATCGACTTGCGGAACTACTGCTCAATTAGGCAAAACAAAAACATCATACTGGTGCTTCAAGTAATTTTTTCTGAGCGTATTCAACTGCTGTTCGAATATATTCTTTATCTATGAGCCCCAACGACGAAGGAGTCTCAAAAATCCTTTGCGGTATGTTATCGACATTAAGTGTGTATCCTTCTCGAGCCTTAAAGCGTTGTTTTTCTTGCAATATCGTTTTTCCAAGAAGGGTAAGCTCTTCAGAATTGATTGGAAAACCAGCGATATTTAGTGTTTTCAGAACGATATCACGGGGGTAAATACCTCGAGCAAAAAAACATACGACAAGACTTGAAAGAATCTGCCGCCATTCTTCCTCAGCAATCAACGTATCAACAAGTACTTCAGGAGACATAACAGGTTTTCCGATGTTTTTCTGATCAACACTATATCCTGCGTTATCCAAATGACTATGACGGGCACCAATAAGAACACCGATATATGCCCCTGGACCAGTATGATACCCGGGCATCTCATTTCCGCCAAAAGCAAGCGCATACTCTTTTCCACCGTACAATGACGACGCATGATTAACCCCCTGAGCCAATGCATGATAAAAAGGATTTGACTGATCCACGATTTTTTTCGTCATCTGCATGTAGGCGTGGTAATCACCCCATTGAAGACGAATTCCATCTGTTTCCTTCTCAGATATTAATCCATGATTCTGTGCTTCAGTCGCCCATGCAAGAATCACCCCAACACTCATCGCATCTAAACCCAGGATCTCCACCCGATCCATCAGTCGTAGAAAACCTTCAGGGTCATTGATACCAAGCATACTCCCCAGAGCAAAAATCGGCTCATAATCATACGAAATCATCGATGTTTTATAGAAGTATTTTTCATCCTCATAAGATTCACGCAAAGCAGCAATATGAATACAACCCACAGGACAATGCGAGCATGCAAGACGACGACCAAGGTATCGCTCTGCAAAAGCCTCACCAGATATCCTTGACGAATCCTGAAACCGCTGTTCCGTGAGATTCTTTGTTGGCAGTCCACCAAGCTCATTCAAAGGAGAAACATTCTCCGCAGTCCCAATATCATGATATTTTTTCATTGCTGAAGAACTCACCGCAGCATTGTAAATTTCATCATAGGAACTTCTGTACTCTTTTTTTTCTCCAACAGGCAACGAACGTTTACCAGAGACGACAATTCCCTTCAGCTTCTTACTACCAAAAACAGCCCCTAGTCCCAACCGACCAAAATGACGATATGTCTCAGTCATCACACAAGCATAAGACACAAGGTTTTCTCCTGCACGCCCAATCCTCATGATTGTACGAAAACCATCACCAGGCTCGTT
>CAIYYQ010000243.1 GCA_903930505.1 Methanobacteriota archaeon | reverse complement strand
CGCCTCCCGTCCTCTAACGGTTTCGTAGATAATTCTCTACCCTCCGATCATATGTCCGCTCAACAACATCGGAGAAATAACATGCAGGCAACTCCCTCCGTCTCTGATGGTAACTGACACACAAACAACATATCCCTTTCCTTTCGCAAGAATAGCTGCAGTTACAAGATTTTACGTTTTCTTTTATCTTACATTCAACCATGATATTCGCCACCTAATGAAGCCCCATAAGTTTTTTAAACTCGGTTTCATCGATAATCGTAACCCCGAGCTTCTTCGCCTTCTCGTATTTCGACCCGGGATCAGACCCCGCCACCACGTAATCAATGTCTTTACTTACTGACGAAGCAACAAATCCTCCTTTTTGCTCTACAAGTTCTGATGCATCAGGACGAGACAACGTCTGAAGTCCGCCAGTAAACACAAATTTTTTGCCTTTCAACGGCAATTCTTCCTTCGAAGTTTTTTCTTTCGTTTGAATCCCAATGCCTTTGAGTTTTTCGATGAGCTGCTGATTTTCTTCGGTAGCAAAAAACGTAGCGATTGCTTCAGCGGTTTTTTCACCGACACCAAAAATCTGACTGAGTTCCTCAACACTTGCTGCTGTAATCTCATCCAAAGAATGATAATTCGCCGCAAGGACTTGCGCCGCGTATTTCCCAACATGGCGAATGCCAAGTCCATAAATAAGTCGTGATAAACTCTGCTGTTTACTGTGTTCAATAGAATCCAAGAGATTCTGTGCTGATTTCTCCTTAAAGCCTTCCAACGTAAGGATATCTCCTTTTTTCAGATGATACAAATCAGCGATGCTGTCAATCAAACCCTTATCAATGAGTTTATCAATCGTTGATTCCCCAAGATTTTCGATATCCATTGCATCCCGTGACGCATAATATTTTATCCGCCATTTCAACCGCGCAGGACACATCTTGTTTGGGCAGCGGACTGCAACCTCATCCTCACTACGCACAACATCAGAACCACACACCGGACATTTCCGAGGGGTTATTCGCGCTGTTTCTTCACCAGTACGTTTCTCACTGATGCTTTTAACAACTTGCGGAATCACATCTCCGCTGCGTTCGACAAGAACCGTGTCACCGATGCGGATGTCTTTGCGTTTCAACTCATCAAAATTATGCAGTGTCGCTCGTGAAACCGTGACGCCACCAACTTGCACCGGCTCAAGAATAGCAACCGGTGTCAATGTCCCGGTTCGCCCTACTTGCACTGCTATATCAAGAAGTTTTGTTGTTGCTTGTTTGGCAGAAAATTTAAATGCGATCGCCCACCGTGGATGTTTAATTGTCGATCCGAGTTCTTTCTGCTGCGTAAGTGAATTTACTTTAAGGACTGCACCATCAATCTCATAGTTTAATGTCTCTCGTTTCTTTTCAAGATCTTCACAATATTTGATTGCTTCTTCAATGTTCTGAACTTTTCTAATGAGTGGATTCACGCGAAAACCAGAGTCACGTAATATTTGAAGCGCCTGATCCTGACTAAAAAATTCTTTATCAGAATGAGAGATATAATAAAGATAAACATCAAGAGGTCTTTGAGCAACAATCTTTGGGTCAAGCTGCCGAAGGGAACCAGCTGCGGCATTGCGTGGGTTTGCGAACACTTGTTCTCCTCTTTTTTCTTGTTCTTTGTTCATTTTTCTAAACCCATCAACTGGGAAGTAAACTTCACCTCGCACCTCAACATTCTGAAGGAGGTTTCCGCGAAGTCTCAAAGGAATGCTATGAATAGTTCGAAGATTTACTGTGACATCATCACCTTTTATTCCATCGCCACGAGTAGCCCCTCGGACAAACACACCTTTTTCGTAGATAAGTGCGATGCTAAGTCCATCGATTTTCGGCTCAACAACATATTCCACAGATCCCGTGTTTTTCTGAACCCTTGTATCAAACTCTCGGAGTTCATCGTAGGAATACGCGTTATCGAGCGAAAGCATTGGTACTTTATGGACCACAGACGTAAAACCTTCAAGTGGTTCGCCGCCAACCCGCTGCGTCGGAGAATCAGATGTAACAAACTCAGGAAACTTTTTTTCTAACTCTTCAAGTTTTTTTAAGAGTTGATCATATTCGTAATCTGAGATTACCGGGTTGTTTTCACCATAGTATTTGTAGTTATGATAATTGATCTGTTCACGAAGCTTTGCGATCTCTTTTTTTGCTTCTTGTTTGTTCACT
>CAIYYQ010000242.1 GCA_903930505.1 Methanobacteriota archaeon | reverse complement strand
TTTCCCATGTTGCGTAACGCTTCACATCGATCCCCATCCTCAAGAGGAACCAAAACGACATCCGCAGAAAAAATACCTTCTTTTTCACAGAGCGCTCGATTATGATCTAAGCCAGGGATACGTGCATCTGGATTCAACCCGTATACCTTTTGTGCACCATGAAGATACAATTCATCTGTTACGCTTTTCATCCGTTTCTCAGTCCTATGAAACAGATTCACCTCAAGTTTCAAAGGAACGGTTTCTGCTAACAGAACACACTGCTTGGAAGCTAGCGCAGCAACATTCCCATTCACAGAGAGAACTGGATTCTTTGCACAAAGTAACGCAGCAGCAGCAGTTTTCTCAGCCATATCTGCAAGAGGAACAGTTTGTTCACCAAGAAGATAATCAAATGCCTCCCCACGACCATGCGCAATAAGCCCTGTTTCATGCACAAGACCAGTTCTCATTGCTTGAGCGATCTTCTCCCGAGTTACAAGAGAAAGATAACGAGGATGCGTCTTTGGGATGTTTGTCATCAGCTGGACACATGGAATTACAGTTAATTAAACGTAACTCTCGTAGTACGTACGAAGAAAAAAGGACGGATAAAAAAAACGTCTATCCGTACATACTCGGCTGCGGTGCCTGAGGAGAACCTGAAACAATCGGTTTTGCCTGTTTATGGAACTTCTGCAATTGTTTCTCAATGCGCTCTGCCTCATCATATAAGGGAACAACATTGATATCCGTACCAACAAGCGTTCCAATCACATTCAACGCAGAAGCAGCAGCACGTGCATCAGGATAATTCGGATGCGCCTCAGCAAGAATCGCGATCACATCAAAACCCTCATGTTTCCCCCGATTCAGTAACACACCTGAGACACCTGCGATGATCCCGTTTTTAAATTCAGGAATCTGTTTTGCTCGTAGTGTCATCCGAGCCTTCTCAGTGGATCCAATCGCGTACGCATCTGCCGTGTTTTCCTCTTCAGCAGATTTTCCTTCCACAACCATACCTTCAGGGGATATAAGAAGCGTGCATCCTTTTTCATGGACCCATTTCATAATCGCCGTTGAAATCGCATTAATCAGTGTGGGTTTTGGTTTAAATTCAGAAACAAAAACCGCGATTTTCTCACCATTTCCTAAGGCTCCCGCATAGATACGAACAGGTGACAAAGGCTCTCCGGTATGCACAACAGAAAGTGTTGGAAACTGCGAAGAATCCATCGCCCCAATTTGTCTGAGATTGAGTGCATCGATAAGATAATTCGCAACAATCGTACTTACAAGTCCAATTGAAGGAAAACCTGCAAGAACCGTTGCATTCTTAAGATCAGCGTCCTCAAAATTAATTATCTGAACATCGTCTCCTTCCATTTCGCATACCATCCGAATTATCCTTAATATACTTCTAGCATTTAAAATTAATTGGCAAAAAACAAAAAAGAAAAACGAGAGACAATGTATTCTATTACCCTTTTACCACTCCAAGAGGAAGCATCTTTGCTACTTTTTTTGAGATCCCGGCACCATGAGCAATGTTCACAACTTGACTGACATCCTTGTATGAACCTGGTGCTTCTTCAGCAAGAACCTTAAGACTCGCCGGATGCGCGTAGATACCTTTGTTTTTCAACTGAATTAAAATATCTTCACCACGCCATTTCGCAGTTGCCTGATGTCGAGACATGATCCGACCTGCCCCATGACACGTGGACCCAAAGGTTTCCTCAGATTGAGCGGTCCCGCAGAGAAGATAACTTGCGGTCCCCATATCACCCGGAATCAACACAGGTTGACCAACATCACGGTATTTCAACGGAACATCTTGGTTCTCAGGTCCAAACGCACGGGTTGCCCCTTTACGATGCACATACATTTTTTGTTTTTTCCCATCAACAACATGTTCCTCAAGTTTAGCAATGTTATGACAGACATCGTAGACGATTCCCATGTTCATGTCTTCTGCAGACTGGCGTAGCACTTTTTCGAAGGATTCCCGCACCCAATGCACAATCATCTGTCGGTTACACCAAGCGAAATTCGCTGCACACGCCATCGCTTTCAGATAATTTTGCCCTTCTTTAGATTGAACTGGGGCGCAGGCAAGCTGTCGATCGGGAAGCCAGATATTGTATTGTTTCACTGCTTGTTCCATCACGCGAAGATGATCACTGCAGACTTGATGACCAAAACCACGGGAACCTGTATGAATCATCACCATAATTTGTCCTTTCTCAGCGACTCCAAAGGCTTTCGCAGCATTTGTATCATAAATTTCTTCCACTTTCTGGATCTCAAGGAAATGATTACCGGCACCAAGAGAACCAAGCTGCGGTGCACCACGTTGTTTTGCTTCCTCAGAGATTTTTGTGATATCCGCATGTTTGAGACATCCATTTTCCTCTAAAAACTCAAGGTCTTCTTTCCACCCGTATTCATGTTCTACGGCCCATCGTGCACCTAAATGCAGGACTTCTTCGAGTTCTTTTCGATTTAAACGAACTTTTGCTTTCGAACCAAGCCCTGATGGGATATTGATGAACATTTCATCGATGAGATTATGGATCTTTTTCTCATCAAGATCATGTGCGTTGATATTTGTTCGAAGAAGTCGGACGCCGCAGTTAATGTCAAAACCAACTCCACCAGGAGAAATCACGCCATTTTCAGCATCGGTTGCTGCAACACCACCAATTGGGAAACCATATCCCCAGTGGATATCAGGCATCGCAAACGATTTTCCAATAATACCCGGAAGCATCGCCACATTTGCAGCCTGCTCAGCTGCGTTGTCAGAACGAATAGAAGGAATCATCTGTTCATTTACATACAGAACCGCAGAGGTCCTCATGTGAAGATTGTTTTTTTCTCCTTTGTAATCTGCTGGGATTTCATAGCGAAACGCATCGATTTTCTGTAAGGGGCCATTCCAACTCATGTGTTTCACACAACGAAAACAGAAAAGTAAGAAGCCTTTATATATCTTCAATATCCAAAGTTATGTTTTCTTTTTGAGAAACGGCAGACCTGTTTTATCGTTTAGTTTCACCTCAAAACCATCAGGGAGCGAAACTGCTTCTGCTGCTTCAGGAGGTGTTTTGCTAAAGAAATGAATTGTTCGTTTCTTACCATCTGATGTCTCAATTTCTTTTTTGTAAAGAGTATACTCTTCATACGTGAATCCAGTAGGTTCTTCTTTTATTGGTTCCTCGGTTTGTTCATGCCGGTATGATTCCCATTCCTCAACGTCTTCTGCAGGTTTCGTTTGTTCAATAACAGTTTTTTTTGGTTGTCGCGCCTGTTTCTTCGTTTCTTTTTCTTGCTTTTTTTGTGTTTTGTTAAGTTCTTTTCGTATAGCTTTTGCAACGCGTTTTTCCACACCAGTTGCAACAACATCTTTCACTGTTACATTTTGGATTTTTTCAAGGGAAGTATATCCATGTTCGTACAATATTTCCGCAGTCTTTGCATCAATACTTTTTATTTCATGGAATACATCAGTTTTTTTATCTTGTTCAATAAGGGGGATTTTCGGCTTGGATATTTCTGAAATATGGGCAGGTTCTAATCGTGGTTCAGGTTCCGTTGCGATGGGAGCAAATTCTGGCTGTGGTTTTGGTTCAGATAAAGAGGCTTTGTTTTTTTTCAAAGGAGTTACTGAACTCCACTCCGAAACCGGTTCGTCTTTAGTTTCCTTTGTTTCTTTTTTCTCCGAGGTATCAACAGGGATCCATTCATCAATCAATTTCTCTTCCGATTTCACTTTTTCTAATGTATCAACAGGAATCCATTCAGGAAGATTTTCTTTCTCAGCCACTACGTGTATTTGCTGTTTTATCTCACTTGGTTTTGAGTTTGGAATCTCAACCTTTTCAATCTCATAGAGATCTTTGGGGTCGATGATTTCTTCGATATCAAAACGGCGTTCAATCTTAGCAGGCGTTTGTAATTTTTCTGTTTCTACACGTTTTATTTCTTTTTCAGGTTGATGGATTTTTACTTGCGGTGTTAAACTATCAGATTTTTTGGTTAGATCTGAAAGAGATTCTCGGAATTTTATATCTTGTTGAGACGGTTCTCCTACCAATCGTTTCCTGACAGAATCAAGAAGTGCATCATTAGAAGAAACTGATTTTGCATCAAATGGACTATCAAGAATCATGCGCAATTTGTCCATATCCTCTTTTTTATCTTTTTTCTTGGTATCGTTGGGCATGACTATACCATAATAGATAAGCTTACTCGTATATTAATAAATTTCTCAGCTATAATATTAAAGATGCTGAACGAGATACTATTTTAGAGGTTTTTCCCCCAGCGTACGTCCCTGTTAAAAAGGTTATTAAACAGCCAATCCATTCTGTTTTTTCTGATGAAAATGAATTTTAAAAACCGAGACATCGTCTCCATAAAAGATTTTTCTAAAACAGACATCACTGAGATTCTCAACTACGCAAAGCATATGATTCTCTACGCCAAAGGCGAAAAACAAACCGACATCCTTAAAAAATATATCTTGTCTTCGTTGTTTTTTGAACCAAGTACCAGAACTCGTCTCAGTTTTGAAAGTGCGATGAACCGACTTGGGGGACGAGTAATTGGTTTTGCGGATCCTTCAGCAACATCACAGAAAAAAGGAGAAAGCCTTGCAGATACTATCAGGATGGCTGATGCGTATAGCGACATCATCGTCATCCGACACCCACAAGAAGGTGCAGCTCGATTAGCAGCTGAATTTGCTGAAGTACCTATCATTAACGCAGGAGATGGCGCTGGGCAACACCCCACGCAATGTCTCCTCGATCTTTTCACGATTCTTACCGAGAAAAAAAGAATTGAGAAAAATCATATCGGTCTTCTTGGTGATTTGAAATATGGGAGAAATGTTCATTCACTCGCCTACGCTCTTTCTTTATTTGGCGCGGAGTTAACGTTTGTTTCTCCGGAGAGTTTGAAGATGCCTAAAGAAGTCATCAACGAATGTAAAGAGTTCGGAGTTG
>CAIYYQ010000241.1 GCA_903930505.1 Methanobacteriota archaeon | reverse complement strand
GAACCAAACAAAAGCATAGCTACTTTTGGTTCTTTTATCCTATAAACAAGCCCGGGAAACTGCTCAGGTTCATATTCAACGTTCTCAAGACCAAGCGCCATCGCAACCTCGTTAAGATTCAATTCACCGCCAAGATCCGAGATTGCAACAATATTCTGGATCACAATCTGAGGGTCCTTGTACACATCTACATTAAGTTTTTTCAGTTTTTCCGCGATAATCTTAATGGTTTTTCTCACATCTTCAATGTTTTTCGCACCAGTACAATTTGCTTTCCCACTGCGAAAAAGAAGCGTTGCAGTCTTAGGTTTATCTAACCGATACACAAGCCCGGGAAACTGCTCCGGCTCATATTCAGCTTCTTCTAATGCGTGAGCGATCACATCCAGATCCAACTTATCTGCAAAAGATGTCGATGCGACAATATTTTCTACAATTACGTCTGGCATACGTTTTTTCCTCCTTTCTTATTATATCATACCTAATGATGATAAATCGTTCGTCATTTTCTCTATTGAACATGCTATTTCTTCCGATCCCGGTCCAGTACAAACCATCTTCCCTGAATCAAAAAGAAGAATAACCGTGTTTTGCTCTTTTTGTTGAATGATCAGACCTGGAAATTGTTTTGGGTTGTATTCCATGTTTTGATTCTTCAAAGATTTTGCAATTGATTTCAGATCCAGTTTCTTTTGGAAATCAACAGAGGCAACGATCGTGTTGATTTTCAGAGCAGGTTTTTCATGAACAGAAACACCAGCGACATAGAGTCGTTTTCCGACCAATTCAACAAGAGTTGCTGCATCGTCTAAATTTTTTACTCCGGTGCACATAACTGTTCCATTGGCAAAGAGTGCACCCATGCCAAGTGGCGATGTTATATGCAAAATAATGGCAGAGGCTTCTGCAGGGTTGTATATGGCATCTGGGAGGTTTTCTGCTGTTTTTTTCAGATCAAGCGGATCGGTCAGTGGTGCAGAAACAACAATGTTCTCAGTGGTCAGATTCGTCATAAATGGAAACTCCCTCCTTAAAGTATATAAAGGGTTTTTATAAAGATTTCGTTAGATTTTCCTTGTTTTTCTCTCGAGGTAAATAAGGAGAAAACACAGAAGAAGGGGTTTTGGGTTGTATTTAAAGAAATTTATTTGTGTTTTTCCCAATCAGGTCCGTGTTTCATTCCCCATGGCGCCCAGGCAGCACCCAGAATGCCACCTATAATCAAGAAGGTAACAATGAAGATTGCGATATTTTGGTACAGACTCCATTCTTCTGCTTTGTACCAGAACCAGTATATAAGGAAAGCAATGACCGCAACAAAGAGGATACCGGACAGCCATACCCGCCATCTGAATCCTTTGATTTTCCACATTTCTTTTTCCGTCTGCTGTCGTAATCCCCAAATTGCCCAGGGTCCTCCTAGGACCAGACATATCACAACGAGGGATAGAAGGAAAATTGCGACATTCTTTTCCCAGGAAAAATTTGTTGCATAGAAAAACAGCCAAAGGATGAGAAACACGAGCCATCCCACACCAGCAATAATGCTGAGTGATACGCGCCATCCTAAACCTTTCGTCTCCGATTTACAACATTCTGTGTTTTCATTATTTTCAACCATATAACTCTCCCCTTACTTCTGATTAGCATAAACAGAGATTGGTTATAAAAACCCTTGGACTGCGAGAAAATATCGCATATTTTAATTTATTCAAAACATTTAAATAAAGATAGTTCATTAAAATAAATAGGGAGGAAAAAAAAATGAAAAATATCTATAAAAACACCTTAATGATTTTTGGAATAATATTTTTAGTTGTAGGGGCAGCTGTTTTTCCAGGTGCCAGTAAAACTACAACAGAATTACAGAAGACGACAGCCGTATATAAGGAAGCACCGAATCATTCAATGGACCTCTATAATAAAACTTCAAAATTCCCTTGGACGGAACACGGTGAAACAATAAAATCAAAGATACTCAATGATATTCAAAATGTTCCAATAAAAACCAACACAATGAACAAAAAACAGCGAATTGTTCGTGCAGCAACAATCTATGTCGATGATAGCAACATCGCTGGTCCATGGTATGGAACATTGATAAACCCCTATCAGCACATTCAAAATGGCGTCGATGCAGCGAATATAGGAGATACCGTGTTTGTATTCAGTGGAATTTACCATGAAAACGTTCTAATTAATAAGGCGATAACCCTCACAGGCGAATATACTGATACGACAATTATTGATGGAGGAGGTTGCGGAATTGCTGTTTATAGCGCCTCCGCAGATGTTCGCATGTTCACGATACAGAACGGTGAATATGGAATTTATCTTTTTGCGTCGTCCAACAGTAATGTTGCTGATTGTGTTATCTCGAATACTTATTATGGAATAATGCTTTCTGATGAATCCCCTAGCTGTACAATTAGGAACTGTACCGTATCCAACAATCAATGTGGGATTTACCCACTGGGATCAAACAACTGTAATATAATCAACTGTACGGTAAGCAACAATGTGTATTTTGGGATATATATTGATTCTTCAGAAAACTGTTACCTGAGAAATAATACTATTTATAATAATGCGTTTAATTTTGCTGTTGACTGGGCTTTTTTTCATGATATCGACACTTCAAATACGGTTGATGGAAAGCCGATTTATTATCTGGTTGAGCAACGCGATCTCGTATTCGACGAAACAAGCTCTGTCGGTTTTCTTGGTTTGATATCCTGCGAAAATATCACCGTAAACAACCTCGATACAGAAGGAATCACAGTTGCAGGGACAACATCTTCGTCCTTTTCTCATATTACCTCTCATCAGAGCATCTACGGTATTCTCCTTCTGGCCTGTTCAATGATCGTGATTTCCGATGTCTCTCTTTCCGACTGCGTTGGTGGTTTCTATCTTACCGGATGCTCACAGGTTTTTACCACCGGTTGTGCAATATCGAGGAACTACGATGACCTGCAATTCCTTTGGTCTGATAGTTGTACATTGAACGATTGCACAACAGAAAAGGCGATCTGGTCGATGGAATCTTCTTCGATCAGCCTGACCAATTGTACATCTGAGGGAATCGCTCTGTGGCAATCTACCACCTGTTCACTGCGAAATAATATCGTAGACTGGTTTACCATCTATGGGTGGGATATCACAGTTTTTTATCATGATATTGATTCCTCAAACACCGTCGATGGGAAACCAATCATCTATCTCATCGGACAGCAGGATATGATCCTTGACGGAAATGACAACATCGGCTTTTTAGGTCTTGTATCATGCACAAACGTGACTATACAAAACGCTGATATTAGAGGCATCGTATGTGCAAACACAACCCAGATCACCATCGATACGGTACGCGTCCATGATACCTACCTTGGGATATTCACCTTGCTCTCCTCGCAGATGCATATCAGAAATTCCCTGATCTATAATAACGCTCAGCATGGTGTCTGTCTCACAGGCACAGGGACATCATCATCTGCAGACAATGAAATCATCAATTGTCGTCTCTTCGATAATTACGCTGACGGACTCTATACAGAATGTTCCCCGGAGATTCATATTATTAACTCCACGTTCTCTAATAATATGTACGGGATTTATTTCTACGGGTCCCCCTCCTGCGACGTCATAAACTGCGCGGTTTCCCATAATAGTGCCCATGGAATCTACGTAGCCAAATCATCCTATTGTACTATTCAACAGTGCAGATTGTACCAGAATGGATACGACGGAGTCTGCCTCGGTGATTCCTCCGAATGTAATGTGTTGAACTGCGAGGTGTACGAGAATTATAACATCGGTATCTACCTTATAGACAGCGAATGCACGAACAACAACATCGCGTATTGTCACTCGTATAATAATTCCCACTATGGTGTCTATTTCTTCCTTTCCGCAACAGGAAATGTTGTTCATCATAACACCATTGATCATAACGGCGTCTACGGTGTTTATTCAGAGTATGCATATGATAATATCATTCATCACAACAATATCTTTGACAACGCACAGAATGCGCAGGAAGATTATTCAAATAATATCTGGGATGATGGGCACGAGGGCAACTATTGGAGTGATTACACAGGAACCGACAACAATCACGATGGCATCGGTGATACGCCGTATTCCATTCCCGGTGGAAACAGTCATGATTGCTATCCTTTCATGTACCCCGATGGGTGGCTGAACAGCCCACCAACGACGCCGAGTCAACCAACTGGTCTGATGGAAGGAATCAAAGGAGCCCAATACACCTACACCACATCAGCAATTGATCCGAATGGAGATCAAGTGTACTACATGTGGGATTGGGGTGATGGCATTATAAGTAACTGGCTGGGTCCATATCCATCCGGTCAAATGGTTTCTGCAACGCACATATGGAATACCCACGGTACCTACCAATTAAAAGTGAAAGCTAAAGATACATTTGGTGCTGAGAGCAACTGGTCGACACCGTTGACCGTAAAGATCTATAAGCTTGGTGATGTGAACAACGATGGAGAGGTTACGTTCGCTGACATTGATCCGTTTGTCGCAGCGATTGGGACCACGGAGACACAATTCCGAATACAATATCCAACATGGGTGTGGATTGCTGCAGATTGTAACCAAGATGGCATGATCACGTTTGCTGATATCGATCCGTTCGTCGCATTAATTGGGAGTTGATATTATCTTCATATCCTTCTAAAAAAAGTTGAATGTGTTTGTATAATTTAAAAAAAAGAAAAAAATAAGGAGGCAATATAGCGATGGAAAAAAATAATATATTTGTAAAAAGGCACGTGATCGTTGTTATATTATTATGTGTAATATTAATAACTGCGTCAATAACAACAGTTGTTGGTACCGCAGCGAAACCGCAGAATACACAATTAGATCTTAGAACTAGTGAGGCGCTGAAGTCCCCGATATCTATTATAAAAACCCAGAGTATGAGTTACACGTTTTTATTCGATGAACCTATGTTGAAAGAAACCATGCTTGTGAATTCAGCGTATACAAAAATATCAATGTCCGGAACAATCACTGTCGGGCAGAGTGTTGGCGCACCTGCATTGCCTGTGAAAAACATAAAACTGTTATTACCACCAAAAAAACAAATAGATAAAATTACTGTAAGCGGTAATCCCCTAGAGATTCAAGCAAGTGATATCAACCTTAAACAGAAACCTATAACTCCCTATCAGAACCCTGTTCCCATTGGTGAAAAAACCCTTCGAACAGTCATT
>CAIYYQ010000240.1 GCA_903930505.1 Methanobacteriota archaeon | reverse complement strand
GGGTCAACGAAAATGTGAAACTCTTATCTCTATTCCTTTTATATATAGATATGAGTCTCTGGCCTTTATATTGTTTTGCATAGGGTTTCAGGGTGTAGTGCTGAAGTCCTTAAGAAGATAATGAGTGGCGATTGTCTGTACTTTGATGAATTATAACATATTGGACATGAACGTTGGTGGTGTCCCTACCGTGATGTAGATGACCTTCTCACTGCCGATGTTTCGCGCATAATGTTTAAGCATAGATTTATGCCAGAGGATATCTCCGTCTGAAAGTTTATAGGATTTCTCACCAACTGTGTATTCCATTTCACCGTTTAAGACAAGATGCAGTTCTTCTCCTTCATGTTGAAACCATTTTGATTCTGTATGCGGATCAAGTTCGGCGATGATGGCCTCCATCTTATGTGATTTAACCATCAGCCGGTAGAGTTTTCCAGGTTTTTTTGTTATACTTCGCTCATCGTCTTTTTTAATAAAAACTACGTCCTCCTCCATGAGTATCATTAGCTAAAGATCTTAAGCACTAATAAAGATTTCCTATCGTCTTAAGGTGGATGTCAAGTTAAGAAATAAATATGATAGCACCCCATTCAATGTTTTGGGATAAACTATGGATGGGATGCTATCAAACATGGAGAAAGTATTAGAAGCTAAAAATATTTTTGAACGAGAGCGCAAGAGCATGAAGACTCGCGCTCTCGGAGTGATCCTCTATCATTTTGGTATTTCATTGAGGAACACAAGCTTAGTGATCTCTTCCTTTGAGCAAGCAAGTCATGAAGCTGTACGAGAATGGTATCTTCGCGCTGCAAAAATCTTTCAGGTACGAAAGGTTGAACGGAAAATCATCGCCATTGATGAAACGAAGATTAAGATTAACGGTAAATGGCGTATCCTGTGGGCTGCTGTTGACATCGAGAATTGGGATGTCCTTGGAGTATGGGTCACCCAGGGGCGGTCATCCTTTGAAGCCTATGGTTTCATCCGGTATGTTCTCAACCGCTGTGAGAACAAGCCTAAAATCCTCGTCGATGGTGGACCATGGTATCCACCAGCTCTGACCAGATTAGGGGTCGAATGGGAACACATCACTTTTGGTCTTCGAAATCCTGTTGAGCAATGGTTTGGGATCCTCAAACATCGCATTAATTTGTTTTACAATCGATGGCCACACAATGCCTCACTCCATGATGCTCAATCCTGGATTGAGGCTTTTGTCGCACTCTATCATGTCAAGGAGATGTTAACTTGACATCCACATTATCCTTAAGGAAATAATTAAATATTTGGTATGCTTTATCATTACATGGGGAAAGAGAGTATGAGAAACAAAATACTTGGCATATTTGTGTGTATGCTATTGATTACCACTATTTTACCCACCACTGCAATTGCTGGAGACGAGACACACCCTGAAATATCAGATAAAACAGGAGACGCAAGATTCGATATCGATATTCAAAAAGCCTGGTTCTTTGAGAACTCAACAAATCCCGATTACCTCTATATCACTATCCAGG
>CAIYYQ010000239.1 GCA_903930505.1 Methanobacteriota archaeon | reverse complement strand
GGAGAATGCACCAATGACGATCATAAGGATACCCACCCCTATGATTGCGATTGGGAGCACATTCTCGTTTGCTAATTCCTAATTTAAATTTAGAAACTATTACAAATTTCGCGAGGTTAAAAGTCGCCTGTGCTTGGCTGTCGATGTTTGTGATCGTGGTATTCCACGTCGGGGACAGCTTAATATTACCAGAGGTGACTGCGTAGGAGATGCTACCTACAACCACTGCGATGATGTACAGAGCGATCAGCACACCGCCTACTGCGATGATAATTCCGATTGCTCCCTGCATTGCAGAGTCGTCCATCTTGGGAGTCTCACTGGTCTCGTTGTACATTACGATACCCTTCTGGATACCATACTTTGCACCGAGAGCGTAGCCCCTCATGGCGTTAGAATAAAACATGTTCATGTTCGTTGTCACCCCCTATACATTCTAATTGGTGTTATTAGTTATATATTTATCTGGATTTTGTATGTTTATAGTGTTACTATTTTTAAATGATAGTATAACAATTAATAAATAGGTTATAAGTTGATAGCGAATAGTATGAAATCTTTTGTGCAGTTGGCTAATGATGCTCCGCGATTATCTCGAAGAGATCTCGATATTATAGATCGTGCTCACAATCAGGATGCAAAAGTGTTAAAGAGAGATGGATTGCAACAGATGGCTAAAATGGAAAATTGGGGAATCCCCTAAAGTAACATATGATAAAATTCACAGAGGTTTAAAGTATATAATTGTAATAATGATCCATAATTCATTAAGAAGATCACGAATAGGATCAGCAATACAATTATTCCTTTTTGTGTTGGTTTCATTGGTTCGATCCACTTTGATACCGGGTATGCCGCTATGCAAAGATACATCGGAAGGACCAGAAGAGCATATCTGGGAAGCATGGCGGTAATGTAGGCCATCGGGATCATTGAGAGGCAGGTAATTGTGGCGATGATTGTCAGATCCCGGTTTAAGGGATCTCGATACTTCCAAAGTGAGTATGTGATTATAGGAATGAAGATGATCCACGCCCAACAGAAAAGTTCGTTGGGAGTCATTACTGCTATTATATGCGGGTCCACCCATGAGGCTCCCGGTGGATAATGTGCCGCTTTAGCAATTGCGAATACTCTAAACTGGTTTTTAACAACATCGAAATATGGGATGAATGGTAAACAGAATAAAACAACCAGAAAAATCCCTTTCCAGATAAGTTGTCTGTATTTTAATCCCAGTATTACCCCTGATATTACAAGGGGCATTAAAGAATAGAAATGGGACCATAGGCACGCTGCTGCAAATACACATAAAAATAAAACGTTTCTGTTCCGTATATCTCCTTTATACATCCTGATAAAGAAGAATGTGAAACATAGGAATGTTAAAAAAACTAAAGAATACGGCCTTGCGTTCTGGGCGTAGAGGATCGTTGGGTATGAGAAGCATATAATTGTTGCAACCAGAATTCCGGTTATGTTGTCGTGATACTCTTTACCAACAAGGTATGCTATCGGTATAGTGAGTGTGCCCAGTATCATTGCCGGGAATCGGATGGCGAAATTTGACACTCCTCCAAATAGAATAGATGACCAGTGAGCGAGAATGTAATACGTCGGGGGATTGTAATCTCCTCCGAGTGCCCATTTGATAAGATCCATTGTTGTTCTGGATGCTACCTGATACGTTACTTTTTCATCAATAGTAAGGCATTGCCAATCGAGATGATATAGACGTAGAATAAGACCTAAAAGAGTGAGTGATGCGATGGCGATAAGTGACCAGTGATCACGGATGAGCTTCATTTCTTTCTCCTCATTACAAACAATCCTGCGATTACTGCAAATATCGGAATTAAAACGAGAACAGGGCTTTTTTGAGTTACTACTGTCGCTCCAGATATGCCACCTATAATAGGTACTCCGTTCCGATCCTGAACATTCGAGTTTATAGGACCGGTGATTGATGCGGGTGTTTCTATTAGAGACACTGTGATCGTCCCACTTCCGAGAGGCATAGATGTTGGGATTGGTGTTCCGTAATAGGTTTCAACTTGTGTATAAGTCACTGGGATCTGAACGGATTCTCCGTTCTGCAAAATGGTAATGTTTGAAGTCTGGATAATCGTTCTTTCCTGAATACTTGCGTTTATTTGTTGTGTTGGATTCACGTAGAATACATAGGCATTTCCATTTCCAAATCCAGTAGTGCAATAATCCGACCCTGACATACAATACTGCCCGTCCCATTGCCACCATCGACCAACTGGGAATTTTGTCTGGTCGATATATGTAAAACCAAATCCTCGAAGAGTTACAATCTGATCGGGTATTCCCTGTCCGACAGAATCATCAGTATTCCAATGCCCGAGCTCTCCACTGAATCCATAAATGCCACGGAGATCATAATAATTTCCCTGTGTGATGTTTTCGCCTTGATGAACGTATGAGTTGTTCGGTAAAGCCATCACGCTATAATTCGGGTTGCTCCCAAAGAATAACACTTCTGCGCTTGCAGAAGGAATTAAAATCCCTAAAAGGACGGTGAATGCAATCCCGATCCCTATAAGTGCGAGAATCCACCATCTACCCTTATATTTTGTTACTTTTTCCATTTCCAGTCCCTCACGAATACCAATCCTGCAATACCGATTACTGCGATTAATGCAACCCATTCCGGAATTTGATTTCCGGGACTATATGGATAGTTGATCTTCTCTCCGAGTGCATCCGTGATTGCTGGTGTGGGAGTTGCTGTGTACCACTTATCTATATATTGGATCTGAGTTTCTACTACTGTAATGGTGTTGTTGATATAGACTGGTGCGGGATTTCCGTTGCTCAAATACTTTACATATTCGGTTGGTGTTGGAACCGGACCCCATTCGTGCTCATCTACTTTGAACCTTGCTTCTGTTACGAGTTCTCCCGAGTAGATTGTCAGGTTATGCCAGCCGGGGGGCATCTCCTGTATTGGCATCAGCATGTCGTATTTGAATATCCCTGATATTTCATTGTAAGGGCGAGATACTGTTGATTTATAGGTAAATGAGTTATTATGCTGTGAGTAATACCTATCCTCATCTATTTTTATTGTGATGGGTGTACCATCTGCAAAATTGCTTGTTCCTTTGACAGTATATAGATTCTCTGCCGTCTGTCTCATTTCGGTTACATGCAGGAATGGGGCTTGCATCTCAATGGTATTATTTACAATGGTGTTCAGTCCGTTGGCTTCGATCATCATATATAGATCTTTCATTACCATCGGACCCTGCTTGCCAGATTCGTCTATGGTTTTTGAGTGGGAAAGGGTTGAGACAAGACTATTGTTAATCCACGAAATATCTTTAAATGTTTTACCGTTAATAACAGCAGGGGTCACATACACCATTGTATATCGACCTTCTTTCATGTTTGCAGATTGTTCTGCTGTTACTCCGCAAACGGTTTCGTTATTTCCCGCTATTGCTGGAATATCGTAATATTTTCCTACTTCGTTGAATGGGAATAACCAGCACGATCCTCCGGGTGATGGTTCGACAATCCACACGGGATCTCCCTGTGCGATATATATCTGCGCCCCTACAATATCTGTTATCTCTGAAGTCACATTCAATACCGGGACTATTCCCGGTCTGATGAATCCAGTATTGCCGTCATTCCCGGATACAACTGCGATCAATGCGATCAGGATCAGTAGGATCAGAACCGTCCTCATGCCGTCACCGGTTACCGATGATGATATTTGCAGATAACGCAACGACGAGTATCCCGATAACTAATCCCGGATGAGTTGGCAATTCTGAATAGATGGCGATAGAGCCGATAGCGAAGAGGATCAGGGTCGCTCCGTTGATGATGGCTCCCGAACTTTTCAGGACCGGGAATTTGATTTGGTCACGCACGCGCTCCGCGAGAGATTTCTTTTGTATCAGGAGTCCGTTCTGGAGCTCATATCCTTTTGGGATCTTAATTTCTCCTGCGGGTCCGCCTAATGCATTGGGATTAGTTAAGATTGGCGTTGGTTGAAATATCGGTAAAAGTTCGTGCCCATCGATAGGATTTTTTATAGGAATTGAAATGGGTTTTGCAGAAATCTTTCTCTTTGGGCGCATCTTATTAAATATCCATTCGTTGAGGCCGCCTGCGCTAAACTTCTTCTGCGGCATGGCGTTATAATCAAATACGTCATCCCCGAAAGCGGTATTTGGGTCCGGGGTTGTTTTGCTGGTGATGGGGTTTATTAACGGTTCTTGTTTTGGTGATCCTTCCATATCAGTTAATCTCTCTTAATAGTTATATAACTAACTTTTAATCATCATCGATTTGTTTACCTGCCTGTACCTGTGTGGCAAGATCATCGAGCGTGACGCTCATATCAAGTAGTCCTTCAGAGAATGCGATGGGGTAAACCACTGCATCGATTAAATGGCACATCTCTAAAACTCTGCCATCCATCCATGATCGGGTTGTTACGTCGGCTCTGGCTTCTCCCATCTTTGTGGCGAGATCTTTGTAGATCTCCCTAGCTATGGTGAGTTTGTTTATGATCTCTTTGTTGTTGCTGTTGTTGGAAGTGATGAGGTAGTCATCGTGCTTTTCATTATATCCGATTGAGATCTTTCCTTGCCCGTTCAGTCCGGTGATGGTTTTCTCTAATAAGATCTTTGTGTATTGGAAACATTCTGATTTGGTATTCTCTATTCTGTGCAATAGTAGCTCAAAGCTAAATACTCTTTTGAAGTCCTTGTCAATTTCGGCTGGCATATTTAGAAATGGATTTTTGGAGATATATAACTAACTTTGACCCTTATACACCTAAATCTCTATGGTGGATGATGCTGCGGGTTGTGCAGAATCCGGTAGATCAATCTTCCCACTCCATCGGTCCTCATAGATCTTTCGTATGTGTTTCTTCTCCTCTCCACTCAATGCAAGGAAGCTGTTTTTCAGTCCGTCAATTTTGCATAACATGGTCCCCGGTATTCCGGAGAACCTGCCGATTCCAAATTCCCTGCTTGCTATTTCGCTGATGAACTGACCCTTTGATAGGTTGTTGATCGTTGAGGTTTTCCTAATCATCGTGTTCTTTCCCCCAGCCTTTATTCCCGGTAATAGGATCCGGTGTGTTGCTCGCTTGTAACAGCTATCATGAAGCAAATTCCAACCATGCGAAGTCAGGATTACGGATATGTTGCATCTCCTGAAGTCTCTTTGTAATTCGGTGAAGATGACGATAAGCCACCACGTTACATCTGCGCTCGCTGAAGAAAGGAAATCGTCAGCCTCATCCCAGATAAAAAGAATTGGTTTATTACCCCATAGGGACATGACTGCTGCTGTAACATCGAACCAGAACGTTCCGCTCTTTACCGCGTGCTGGCTGTAGTCTATTGGTTTAGCCGGTCTGCCCCTCCCCCTCTTTACCGGTTGCCCCCCCATATCATCTGAATCGTCTTTGTATTCGTCCGGCTGAAAGTCAGATTTGGCCTGCATGACTAATGAGCATAACCGTTCTGATAATCGGTAGTGCTGCGGTTCCAAAACTATATGCAGGTATCCCTCTTTGAGTTGTTTAACTAAATCATCCGTTGATGAATAAGTCTGGACCTTCGGCATGTTCGGGACTGCCATAGGTTTCTTATCATTGTCGTATGTGAAGAAAGTAATATTCTTATAATCTTCTTTATGCACAAATATCATTATCTTCTTTGGTGGGATTCCCGGAACGCGCTGCTTCCAGTTCTGGGGAATCATTGTAATCCAGATATCTAAATCCCTGCAGCGCCAGATTACAGTTGTTGGTTCGGTCCTGTATGATGATTTGTCGGGGTTCTTTTTAATTATTGACCAGATATACGAATCTTTTCCTCCCCGTGTTACATAATTCGCTAATTGTGCCTGCCAGCAGAGCATTGTTGATTTCCCGGTGCCGAATGATCCGAGTATCATTGATTGTATTCCTCCGGTGCCCCCTGTCGCCAGTGCATCGTCAGTGATGAATGTTTCAAGATAGATCCGTGATCCCTTGATTGGATCTATATCATTATTTGAGAACATAACTAACTATATTGTTTTTGCACAAATATAATTAACCCTACCCCCCTCGATCTGGATCGAGAACGCGCGCTTTATCCTATCTATGGTAGGTGCCCGGTCAGGGTCTCCCTATAGACCCCTAAAATGTGCCACCTGTAAGGGCTTTTTATGGGTGGCTTTTACGGTGCCTTTTATGGATGCCTGTTTTCCCATCATTCAAAAAAATATTTTTTTCCGGGAAATATTTCCGGGAAATTTTATTTTTTTTCCGGCCGTATCAAATCATTTGGACCCACACGAGATCCTGAAAATAAACGGGCTCTATCAAATCCAGTTTCCCGGTTTAAAAAAAATCAAAATAGAAAGTTATAAACAGTATTCGAATAGAGAGTATGTATAAATAAAAAAAAGAGGTTGTAAAGAATGAACGGAAAAAAAATTCAATACTTGAATCGTGAATCGGCGATCAACGCGGTCTCTGAGGTTATGGATGCTCATAACTCCGAATCGTGGAAAGTGATCATTCAAAAAGTAGGATTGGAATATAGAATTCAGTATATCCAAGTGAGGAGGTAAGAGCATGACTTCAAAAAATATCACAAAGACCAGCCAGGATACACAAGTCCTGAAGTATGGCTATCAATGGGTTGAGACTACCGAGACCAGCACGATCAACGGCATAACCATAAAGAAGATTACAAAGAAGATTGAGCGAGATCCTAAAGTGGGATTTGTTCGCAAGCTGTTGAGGGTGTAATTATGACGGAATTTATAGCCCGGCATGTGATGAGCGGGAATTGCGAACGGTGCGGGATGGAAACGGATCTCTCTCTCGTTGTAATGGACTATTGCACCCAGAACAGCGGGAACTGTATAACGTGCTCACTCGTTAATTACAAAAAGGACTGTCGGAATGTGCCATTATCGGGACATGGGGCCCGGCAGCTTGTTTGTAAACATTGTATGGCCGCTCCGGAAAAACTGTAATTTATATGGGGGCTTAATTATGGAAGTAATATTTACCACGATCACAAACAATCCCATTGAGCGCGATGAGACCAGATCAGCACAGGTTATCGACTACCAAAAACCCTATAAGAATCTTAAAGGATCTCCGGATAAATCCCGGCGCGCTCGTGGACCTGCAATCCCTGAAGTAGGATCAATTTATCGCTCTAATGGTGCCCTGCCGGGTGTACCATCATACTCAAAAATTGGTAATGAAATGATCCTGCCGGATCCTGATAACTATCTGGTAAAGCACAAGATAGAAATTATTGATAATCAAGTGGTCTTTAATGGAGTTGTAATTGCGAGCGCTCCAGAACCATTTAAGGCAAAAGGAAAGGGGAAAAACCACTGGACTCCGGCGCGCCGATTAACCTTTTGTAAAGCGGTTATCTATTCCATTATTCCCAGTGAGACAAGAGTATATCAAAAAGATTCTAACGGGAAACTGGGTACAACAACAATTGAGGATGATGGCGAATTAAGGCGCTATGCTGCATTGTACCCCGCTCTGATTGATAATCAGATGGATGATGTGAGAGAAGAGATGTTGGACAAATTAAGCATTGCTGCATTGCCCGGTATTATTGCCGCTCCTGAACCTATCGCAATAAGCGCGCCTAGTGCTCCGCTCTTAACAAGTCCGATGGAACTATCAAAAGAAGATTTTGACAAGTGCTTTAAATTGGTTGATCCTGTCCTGTCCATTGAAGAGATGACCGGTTATCCATCTGCTGAAGTGGTAGAAGATCTCTTATTGCGCAATTCAATCAATTATGAAGTCGAGATAGAAGAGATTGAATCCGGGTATGATTACCCTGAATATGACAATGTGATGACGGAATTTAATACCCCGGCGATTGAAGAAATTTACGAAATTTTAAACCCTGTTTTTATTCCAGAAAAGGTAATTGTGCAGAATCCTTTAACGGTTATCCGCTCATGGATGCACGGCAGTATGATGATTAGTGAGGAGGTAAGAGCATGATGGAAACTATCGCAGATCAGAGAATAGCAGATGGACTTATGACACGCTCACAGTATGAGAATATCCGGGCAGACATTGCCACACAGATCACCGGGGCACATGCAATAGATGATCACCGGGCAGTGGTGGTTCTATGCTGTAAATTCCTCAACAATTTCCCCAGCTCAGGATTAGTCCCCATTGAAAAAACAGTTAAAAAGCGATTTATTCAAACTCGTGATACATCTCGCAGAATCCTTAAAAGTATCTGCCCGGTGTGTAAAGGTGTGATGTATGACATTAACTGCCCTGATGATATGCTCCGGCCGTACTGCTCTCATTGCGGGCGGACCTATACCCCAATGGGATACATGGATGATGATAATTATGCGCGAAAATGGCATGCTATTACTTGGGATGGATGCGCAGAACCTAAAGAAGTAATTGAGGTGAAATAATTATGTTTGAACTGTACCAAAAGAATTATCATAACTCATGGGGAGGTGTCCCGCTCCCTGATGATCGAGATCATAAGATTGCGGATGAGAGAGTGAACGCATTTAATGAGATCCCGGATCCTCGTGTGGGTGATTTCGTTATTCTCCCTGATGGAAAATATCAGCGTTTTTCTCATGAATGGCCGGATCAGATACAAACTTGTGATGAGGGATCTTTCTACATTGGAAAGGGTTATGTATCCATGTCTGGAGGATTAGATCCCGGCTATAAGAAAGAACAGATCATTAAAACAGATGGGATTAAACCGGGTCATTTCTGGTTCTTTCACCATGATGATCACTGTGGATCTAATAGTGTTGGGTTGATCATGGATTGCAGAGTTTACCGTGTTGAGGTGCCAGCATGATCCAGATCATCGATGCCGATCAAAGTTGGAAACTTCATTATCTGGAACTGTTGAAAGAGTCCAGAGAGACCGGGAGACCGATAGCAAAGATCATCGATGCTGATGAGAATAACCGATTCTCGCTCCGGAGGTTGAGATGATGCCCGGTGAACTGTTCCAAGAGGATGCCGTCAGGCTCGGTATATTCGCAGAACAATCTTTCTGCAAAACATGCCCTGTTAAAGACTGCTCCATCTTCTACACGGGAAACTATGAAGGATGCCCGGAGTTAATGAAAGTGTTTAAGGAGGTTAACTGAAATGACAAATTTTGTTCTAGACCAGGAAGGGAAAAAGATAAAGATTGAATTTAAAGAAGATCTGAACGGGAAAGAGACCATCATGTTTATCCAGGTCTTTCAGGATGGCGAATGGGTGATTATAATGCACCACGATATTACAGAGAGGGTTTAATTATGACCCAGAAAGGAATACACCTTAAAGACATCCTCACTTCTCCTCTCCTCGCTGACCGGGTAAAGGGGGAGGGGCTTGATGGCCTGCGGCAGCTCGCGGATGAACAGGCGGCAATGGCAATCAGAGGAAAGGAAAAAGTATCTGTGATTCGTATTCTGCACAAATCAGGAGATACAACGATCGATATCTCCCTCTCCAATGTCCATGAGCTGCAAAGCGCACTTTTGGCAATAGGGTATAAGAAGAAAGGGATTCTTAACCGAATTAAAGACTGGTGGTGGATGAAATGAAGAAGATCATTAACGGTAAGGAAGTGCTGCGCCGTGTCATTAAGCAGGGTGATTCTCATATGGTGACAATCCCTCCGGAGATCCTTGAGAGCCTGCGGATCCGGTCTGGCGATCAGGTGATGATCAATTCGGATGATGAGAGCTGGACATACCGGAAATACCGGGCACAATCGCCGGGGGTGATAGATGACCACATCGTTTAATGCCTGATGCACGGACCCCTACAACCTCAAATGCAATTCCAGCAATGACGGGAAAGACCCGGCCAATAAATCTATTTTCTGCAAAAAGTTTATTTCCTTATGATGATATTATTGTTTATGACTGCGAAAGTCCAGACACACAAGGTTATTGTAAAGCGATATGAAAGACAGGTTCCTGTCGAATACAAAGGAACAGATCCCAGAACCAAGGCTGCACATAAAGACAAGAGATAAATACTCTTTTCGCGTATAGTGTTTTGTTGATACCGGGTAGGAGTAGTTGCCGATCTCTCTGGACCCGTAGATTAAAACGGTCGTTACCTCATAGATCATCCACAAACTCCTGCGGAGTGCCTGTTGCCAAGTCCGGCTCGAAACCGGCAATTGCCTCATTGATAGGGGCAGGCACTTCTTTTTAATCTGTTAAAAGAGGTCTATGTTTTCGTGCTACATTGCGAGCATGTGAGTGCTCGATCTTGTGGCATTTGCTGCAGAGAGTGATGAGATTGTCGAGTTGATTATTTCCGCCTTTGCTGATCGGGATGATGTGGTGACATTCTACTTGTTCACCACTGTTACAATTCCTACAAGAGTATCTGTCTCTCTTGAAACATTCATGAGATATTGTTTGCCAGAACATTCTGGGCCGGATCCCTGATGCTTCTTTTTCTTGTTTGATTATTAATCCGTTTTTTACATCCCATTTCTTCGCGTTGCATTTCGGGTTGCAGGTAGTGATACCGCGTGATGCTCTACCATGGGGAACTTGGCTACCGCAAATATCGCAGAGTTCAAAGGTGAGATCTTTATACCGTATGATTGGGCGGGTTACTCTGCACTCCATGAAGGAAACAAAACGGCCATCTTTCTCTAACTCTCTCCGCTTTGCGTCGGTAGCCTCAAAATCAATTTCTCTGGATTGGTATGGAACGTTAATCCCGAAAATAATTTTTGTCGTTTTAGAAACGCCCCTTCTTTTCAGTGATAATAAAGTTGAGGTGATCCGCGCACTCAAGGATCTGTGTCATTACTTCGGCCCAGTCATCAGCATTTTCCATGAGCATCGGGGCTTTCATCCTTATAGGATCGTCGATCATCCTCTGACACTTCGCTGCCAGACTGGCGATCTTAAATCCTGTGTTTCTTATGTCTCGCACATCATCACGGATGATCTGCATGGTCTCTTCTGGTGTTTTTGTCATTCTACACTTCCTCTGGGGATATGCGTTACCAGCCCAGTGGAAGTTATCAATCTCTCCCATTATGTGATGGGTTTGGGGGCTTCCACATTTCCAAGAATAACTTTTGTATTCTCCCGGAGTTCTGCCTTTACGGTCTGGATCTCTGTTTCTTTTAGGTTGAATCCGACTGCGATATGAATTGCTATGATCCATTTCGCAATAATCCCTCCATTATAGAATGAGATGATGCCCCATCCGGCTTTGATGCCCCATCCGGCTTTGATGCCCTCTCCGGCTTTGATGCCCTCTCCGGCTTTGATGCCCGTTCCGGCTTTGATGCCCGTTCCGGCTTCGATGCCCTCTCCGGCTTTGATGCCCGTTCCGGCTTTGATGCCCGTTCCGGCTTTGATGCCCGTTCCGGCTTTGATGCCCGTTCCGGCTTTGATGCCCGTTCCGGCTTTGATGCCCTCTCCGGCTTTGATGCCCCATCCGGCTTCGATGCCCGTTCCGGCTTTTGACCAGATATACCCTTTTGCAGAGATCCCAGCTGCAAATTTTATCCACCCAAGATCTCCGTCGACTCAATATGTCCGTCAAAGTTGATATCCTCTGCACATTCCCATTGACCAGTATATTCGTTTTTCTTGAGATCATTGATTGTAATTTTTAGAATATTCATCATTGTGAATTCCCCCCATCTTGTGTTGGAGTCATATGTTCGAGCGGGATTGTGGCCGGGCAGATTGTGCAGGCATAGTCTTTTGTTTTCCTGCGGTATCGCATTAGACCATTGCATGATTGTCCGTTAATCTGCGCGTCACAATATAGTCTGCCATTCTTTTGCATGATTAAATATTATAAGTTATGAATATTTATTTGTTTGTATTTGCGCTATAAATTGGTGTTGTCAATATTCGCAACCGTGACAATATCAGACGTGATTTTTAAAAAATATATTGTCGTGCTTTATTTGTGTAAACTTTTGATTCTTTTTAGGATTAAATGACAATGTTTATATTGTCAAAGTTTTAACAATAACAATGTTGTCGTATGACAGAAAACGAAACGCCAGTTAAAGCCATTGTAAAAGATGAAACGCGGGTACTCACACCAAAAGAGTATCAAAAATTAAAAAAATGCCTTCCTCCGCGTTACATTGCAATTTCAGATGTTCTTTTACATACGGGTTTGAGGATGCCCGAATTGATTAAGTTTGCAGAACATTCAGAATGGTATGATGCCCGGCGGCATTGTATTGAACTTCCTACAAAGGCCATCCGGAAAAAGAAAACGGTTTATAAGACCCGGCAGGTTAATCTTACTGTCGATGGTTGTAAGGCCGTTGAGTATTTCCAGAAGATGGTTAAGGATAACATGGTGATTCCCTCGCGTCAGGCCATGATAGGTGTTCTGTGCCGGGCCGCTATTGAGGCTGAACTTCCTGATGGAGACCGGGGTATCTGCCCGAAGATGTATAGGAAAACGATTGTTTCTTGGTTGATGAAAGTGATGCCGGAAAAGATGTTTGAGATCGCTGGAAGTATGGGGCACACATTAGAAGTGATGCAGATCCATTATACGAATCTCGCGCTTGAACGGGATGATGTGGTTGATATCCGCGAGTTCCTGAAAGGATGGGGGAACGTCGAATGAATTTTCTTATAAACCGGATAACGCTATATGGAAGTGTGATCTAAAATGACCGAAAAACCAATTTCCCGCGAAAAACTTATGGTATTCTTCCGGTCTGCAAAACAATCTACGGAAGGCGCTGATAATAATTACCGCTTGCTCTATATCATGGGCAGAAATACCCTTGCAGATATAGGAATGACCAGCCTGATTATGGGTGATTTTGATGAGGAGGTTGAGTAATGGCGGAGATGCTTTTTGAGTGTGGTATTTGTAAAGGTAATTACAGGATTTCGTTCAGAGCGTGTCCCAGGTGTGGAGCAACAAACGAAATGGGAAAGAAGTATCGGGGGGGATTTTATGCTCGTGAAGATGTAATGACGAATTTTGATTACATCCTTCATAACGAGCACTATAACGCAGAGCACGCTCTTAATCATAAGGCGTTTGTCCCCCTCGTTGTTCCATGTAACTGCCGGAGATCGTGGCAGTCTGCATCGTGTCCATCGAGCCGGATCCTTTGTGCAAACTGCATGAAGTGCGATTTTGAGGAATCGCAGGCGCTGGATATTGATATCAGTTCTGGGAAGATTGAGGTGATATCGTGACGATTCAAAAAGAACATTGTGATCATGAATGTGTGTGCAACAAGTATATCGATCATACAAACACCGGCGCAAAACCTGGCAGAGAGTGCAATGGGGAGACGTGGTGTTTTAAAACCTGTCCACATGATACTCGTTCCAATGATCCAGAGATGGATACGATTAAAAGAACATCGGATCTCCCTATAATAATCCCTTCGCTTCCAGAAGGGGATACCAAGGATCTGAAAGTGTGGAGAGAATACTGGGTTAAGCATGATGCCACTATCCGTAATAAAGCACGACAGGAACTATTGGAAGATTTAGAGGAGGCCATAGAAGGTGTTTCAGATACACTTTTTGGTTTCCTTCCTATAACGGATTCCGTGAACAAGGCGGGATTACAGCGATGGATCGAGTTTAAAAGAAAGGGATCTCAATGACCGATGAAGACATTAGAAAATCCTGCCATAGCCATAACTGCGAAAAATGTATTCCTATTGGAAAACGTAGCAAACGCAATAGTATCCGTGATGGTCGTTTCGATACAAAAGAAGGATGTTGTAAAACACGATTCGATGAAACGGGGTGTCCGCGTTCAATAGAAATAAAAACTGCAAAGGATCTTTTTGGACACGATACTGCTATTCGTAATACCACTCTTGACGAAATGATCAAACTCTCGATGATGATTGAGGAGAATGAGACAGAACGATGGGAGAGTGTTGGCCGGCCAAAGAATGATGGGTATATCAATGGCTCTCATTCTGGTTATGGTCATGCCCTGCGAGATATGCGACAGTGGATTGACCGGATTAAGATGGCTAATGGAGGATTGAAGATATGACTATCATTGATATTGGAGAGACGGGGAATCTCGATGCGGGTTCACACACACCATGTCCGAATTGTAAAACAGACTGCGGGTATTATGGAGATCTTGTTGGAAGATTCACCTGCGAACAATGCGGATTCTCGTTTGAAGTCTATCGTTCAGAACAGCTCATTTGGGAGAGAGTGCCATGATCGCCATCTCTGGAATCCTCGGTATCCTTGCGGCAATTTGCCTGCTCCCGTCCCTGTATCGCGGAGTTGTTCAGGACTTGAAAGAGTTCAAGTTTGCAGAAGCTCACTTCGACAGTCTCTGGGTGAATGCTGCTTTTATCCTGATTGGTGGGATGTACGTCTCGATCTTGATTGATAGGTTATGGCTGATGGTAGTTGAGTTGTTGCTTATCTCTGTTGTTGCATCGCTTATCTTCTGGTTCATTGGATTGCGATCAAGGGGTGCCGGGGGAGACTGGCGAGCGTTGATTTACATCGCTGTTATTGCTCCGTTCATGCTGCTTGAGGTTCTGGTTGCGTCCTGCATATGCGGAGTTGTTCAGGCGGTTTACTGGATCATGAGACCGGATATTAAAACTCCTCCAATGTTCAGGAAGATCCCTTTCGCTGTGAGTATCTTTTCCGGGTATGTGATTGCGCTGCTCTGGATGGTTGTGAAGGTATTTTCATGAGCCATAAAACATCAGCGAAATGTCCGAAAGATCCACCAAAGCGTATCCAGAGCGTGTGTCCTGTGTGCCTGAAGATAATGAGTTTTCAGCCAGCAGAGTTTAGGAAAAGGACTGTTGATGGAGCGGTCCTCACATGCTCGCGGGTATGTGGACAGAAACTACGGAGGATGAGGATGATCTCTGAAGCGTGCCGTGAGTATTGTAATGAGACGTTTCCAGAGAAGGGGGAACTGTTGAGGTATAGTTTAGAGGATTATAACAGAGAGACGGTAGAGAGTAAGGTGATTGCGTGACGCGGGGAAAGAAAAAGATCGTTGATGAGATTGTAAATGAAAACACGGATTATCATGCGTTTATCAAAACAAAGCGATTGGTATTCGAAGCATCCGGGATAACTATCGATAAAAGTGTTCTTCATCCGATGCTGTTTGAGTTCCAGAAAGATATTGTCACTTGGGCTTTGCAGAAAGGTAAGGCGTGTGTGTTTCTCGGAACCGGGCTGGGTAAAACATTTATCCAGTTATCATGGGCGGATCAGATCGTTAAGCACACAGGGAATAAGGTATTGGTTGTCGCTCCTTTAGCGGTTGCTAATCAGACAGTTCATGAAGGTGAGAAGATCGGGATTGCAGTAACTTTATGCCGTAAACAAGAGGATGTTAAAGACGGTGTGAATATTACCAATTACGATATGCTTCATGCCTTTGATCCTAAAGAGTTTGACGGGATTGTTCTGGATGAATCCAGTATCCTGAAGTCATTTACCGGGCAGGTAAGGACGCAGATTATCGAGATGTTCCGCGAGACTCCGTTTAAACTGGCTTGCACCGCTACTCCTGCTCCGAATGATTATATGGAACTTGGGAACCATGCGGAGTTTGTCGGCGTTATGGGAAGGACGGAAATGCTTTCGATGTTCTTTGTCCATGACGGGGGAGAGACTTCTAAATGGAGATTGAAAGGACATTCTATTCAGAAGTTCTGGGAATGGATCGCGTCATGGGCGGTGATGATGAGCAACCCTTCAGATTTGAAATACGATGAGAAAGGATTCGATCTTCCTCCGCTCTTAATCAAACAGGAGAGCGTGTCGCAGGTTAATGGGTTTATAGTTAAGTCCACTACATTACAGGATCGAAGGAAGGCCCGGCAGGATTCGCTTGTTGAGAGATGCCAGAGAGTTAAAGATATTATTATGGGGATTTAAACCATAACCTTTTAATAAGTTACGGTTTAAGGATACATATATGAAACATATAGAGGGTACTCAAGAAAGCCGGTATATGGACTACTATCGCGCTCACAGAGAAGAAGTTCTTGAGAAGAAAAAAGCAAGCGGGTATATGAAAAAATATTACCAAGAACATAAGGACAAATGGCCAAGGAGAACGCGAGAACAGCAAGATCAATACAATGCTACACGCAGAGAAAAGTATGCCACAGATGAGGAATACCGGGAGAGACAAAAAAAGGTCGTAAGGGATTATTATACGGAATTTCCTCTAAAGAAAAAAGCAACCCGGCTCCGCGTCTATGATCTATCTTTAGAGGACTATCAGAACATGCTGCTCATGCAAGGGGGTAAATGTGCAATATGCGGTTATTCCGATACATCGGTAAAGAAGTTCTTTCCAGTGGTTGATCACGAAGCAGGGGCAGAACATGTGAGGGGTCTATTGTGTATGAATTGCAATCAGGGTTTGGGAAAATTTAAACACGATATCAATTTTTTGAAATCTGCAATAGAGTATTTAGGAGGGGACTAATGGAAAAATGGGTTATTTGGTGTGACCTTAATGCCGAACAGGATCTTCTTGCAAAGCATTTCGGTGATCTATGCGTATCCGTTCAGGGCAGCACCCCTGCTGACAAACGCATAGAAATGGAACGTGCATGGAGAGAAGGGGATATCCCGGTGATGATTACAAAGCCTTCTGTTTTTGGATGGGGGCTCAACTGGCAGCATTGCCACAACGTAGCCTTCGTGGGATTGAGTGATTCCTTTGAGGCATATTACCAAGCGGTAAGACGGTGCTGGAGGTTCGGGCAGGATAAACCTGTTAACGTTGTTATCATCACCAGCAATGCGGAGGGGCCGGTAGTCCGTAATATCAAACGGAAAGAAGATGATTTCAACAAAATGATATCCGAGATGATCGCAGCAACGCAGGAGATCACATCTAAAAATATCAGGAAAACAGAACGGGAGATTGAGAAGTATATGGAAGATAAAACCAGTGATGAGAAATACACTATCGTATTAGGCGATTCATGCGAGAAGATCAAAGATGTTGAGAATGAATCGGTCGGGTTTATTATTTACTCTCCACCATTCTCGCAGTTGTATTGCTACTCGAACAGTGAGCGGGATTTGGGAAACTCCAAGAATGATAGGGAGTTCTTTGAGCATTTCAAGTATCTGTCAGGTGAGATGTTCCGGATCCTGAAACCGGGCAGGAATATGTCATTCCACTGCATGGATATTCCTCGCATGAAAGAGCGGGACGGGGTTATCGGGATGAAAGATTTTAGCGGGTTGCTCATCCGGCTATTCGAGGAGCAGGGGTTCATCTACCATTCCCGTGTAACCATCTGGAAGTGCCCTGTCATTGAGATGACCCGCACCAAGGCGCTTGGGCTTTTGCACAAACAGATCAAAAAGGATTCTCTGATGTCCCGTAATGGTATTCCTGATTACGTTATCACTATGCGGAAACCCGGAGAGAACGCAGAACCTGTATGCCACACAGACAGAGAATACCCTGTTGATAAATGGCAGAAGATTGCTTCTCCCGTGTGGATGGATATCAATCAGGGGAATACCCTGCAAAGATTATCTGCACGTGCTGATGAGGATGAGAAGCATATATGCCCGCTGCAGCTCGAGGTGATTGAGCGGTGCATTGAGTTATGGACTAACCCCGGTGATTTGGTATTTGATCCGTTCCTTGGTATTGGCTCAACCTGTTATCAGGCCGTGAAGATGGGCAGACGGGGCTATGGTATTGAATTGAAACCTTCCTACTATGATCAGGCTGTTGAGAATATGAAGAAAGCATCCATCGATGCGAATACGAAACAGATCTCGCTTAATAACTTCATGGTTCAGGGGAAGTTGAGCGTATGACAGATCTTCCGAAATCTCCGGTTGCTGAACTTTCTAAAGAGCAGTTGGAACAGATTATAGATATGGGATTGCCCTCAATGGTTATCGGGCAATTCTCGCCTAATCTTTTGCTCTCGTTTGCAGCAATGGTTGAGACGGCCTGTGAAGGCGGGGATTATGCAACCATCACCGTTATGTATCGCGCTGATATTCAGTCAGGAACTATTATTGCGGAAACACATACTGAACCAAAACGCTATTTCGGTATTGCGGGGATTATCGGTTAAGAATATTTATTAACCATTGATGAAAAGATAAACATGCAGTTGTCCCTGCGTAGTTGTGTGGAAACACACGGGGGAGAAGGATGGGTGCAACTCCCACGCTCCTCTTTTAATAGGGACTCTGCCGGGACACTGAATGAAAGATAGGCAAGTTTGTTTTACTCCGGATGGCGAATATCGGCCTCGGTTAAAGCCCCTTGCTAAAAATCATAAATCTGTTTTATCACTTCTTAATGCTGGATTGCTTCAGGCGGGTATTGCTCAACGATTGCGCGTATCCCGCCCGTATGTGAATCAGATTGTTAAGTCTCTTGAATCACTCAAATTGATAACTCGCAGGAAACCTACATATTTTTATGATCTATCTCCTGAGGCAAAATCTCTTTTATCCGGAACGCAGGCGCTTGATGAATTTACACCTGCTCGGCTCCACAACTTTAAGAAGAAATTCCGGATCCTTTCGGTAACAAAAGAACCATCTCTCGATCGCCGTGCTCATTATCAGGCTTCGTGGAAGATGCGGGGGCCGCTCCGGCATAAGTATTGGTATTCGGGTGATGCCGGGATTCCGAGCGTCACTATCGACTATCATATCCGGTCACTTGTGATTTACATTGATAGGGGTCAGCATATCCTTGCCCAGTCTGTTGAGGAGGCGGCGGCTTTGGGGTGGCTCGCTATCCAGAAAGCGCGGGATGCATGGATTAAGGACCAGCATTCTTTTCAAGTGGATTATTCGGTTGAGGAGATTGGTTCTGTAATCGCTAAAGTTCATGCCGGGTTTGTGATGATGGACCGAGATCCAGTTATTAAAGAGGTTCTGGATAATGGCGGGAAAGTTGGATACGCTGATTACTGGGTGGATAAATCTGTTGAAAAGGAACTGGGGGCAGGACATTGCGAAGCGGAGACTGCTGAACCGGAGAATATGACCCGGCTTGGCAGGGGCATCCAGATGATTGAGACTATTCAGCCGGAGATGTTTGCAGACTTGGCGAAGCTCGGTCCTCTTTCATCAGAAGTCCATTCGGTTCTTGCTCATATCCAGAGCGGCCAGCCGGTTCAGAATCAGGTTAATCAACTGATTATGATGTTCGGGAAAGTGCTTGAGAATCAGAATGCTATTTTGGATGCTTTGAAACTGCAAAAATAAGATTAGTAAAGGAAAGCAATCGTCCGGATCTTGCGGGGGCACACAGTAGCACGGCCTGATAGGACTGCTATCTTATTCTTCAGGTATCGGCGAACTGATACATTCTTCTCACCCTTCAGCCTGTGCTCTAAAACTTCCAGTAAGCATGACATACCCTCATTCATTTTCTTTTCATTGATCCGTATTTTGGGTGACATTATTATTCTGATAAAATGTTGAGTGGATTTACTTATATAAGTTTTCTATAATGTTGGGGGGGTTAATTTAAAAATAAAAGATCTTCATTAACTTTTAAGAGATGTAGGGCAGGGGGATCGCCTCCCATTAATCGCCATTCTTTTTTACTGTAATAACATTTTCCTCCGGTTCTTGCTATAAGTTGCGTATAGAATAATTTCTCCCAGAATCCATTTTTGGCATCCCTATTTGTTCTATTATGACAGGAGGTACAAAGGGGTATTAATAAAGCATCTTCCTTTCCATCACAACAAGCCATTTTATTATATTGGATATGATGAACATGGAGAGCATCCGGCCCCCCCGTTTCCCCACATGTAAAACAAACATAACCGAAAAAAGCTCTCACTCTTTCTTTTAGAGATCCATTAAATTTCCAACAGTATGGTTGAAACGTTGAGCCTCCTTTCCATTGAGAACTTCTTGGGCCGCTTTGATATGCCCCTTTACATTTCAAATTGCAAAATATCCTATGGATCTCTACTTTCTTTCCGCAATTAAGACAATTATCATCCCCAAGTATCTTTTTCTTTTTTGGTATTTTGACATCGAGCGAGAGTTCCGAAATATCTTTATTGTGGATATATAGGTAAGTATTACTTCCGTTACTTTTTTTTATATCCTTGATAAGTTCCAGGGTTAACAGTCTTTTTGTGATTTGATTTACATAAGGTTTTGAAACATTTAGTATTCCTGCGACTTCTATCTGTGATTTTCCCTCGCATAATAAATTAAATACTTTAAGTTCATTTTTCGAACCCACATATTGCCCATCTTCTATTCTCATATTACTTAATGAGTCTTTTTAACATATAATGATTATTACTTAATTATTAAGTAAAATAATTTTAACTAATCACTTAACTTTAATCTAATGATTATTTGTGTTCTGATTTCTGATTTAACCCCAAATACCCTAATGTTATGTATTCAGCACACCCTCTGTTTTTGATTAAGTAAAATCAAATTTTCCCAATTACTAACAATTACTAATCTATCCTAATTTGACATTTCATCCGTCGTTGTGTGCCCGTTTTTCTATGCTGTTAATAATCGGTGAGCACCTATCAGAACCAGAGGATAATACTGCTATTGTTAAGTAACCGGATTAAGTCTTTTTTTGATCTATGTTATAACGTCTGAACAATCAGAAAAGAGCTATTTAAATCTGATGTTGTTAAGAAAATATCCGTGTTACCGTCTGAACGATATGTTTATTATGTTCCCGTGCTATCTTCTTTCATGAATTTTGATGAGTTAGCATATGGAAACAAACAGCACCGCAGAGCACCCAGACAGCACGCACCTGAAGAATTGACCCATGAGGTTATGGAACTGGGAAAAGTCGCAGTAGGTGGGATGGTTGTGGCAGGGGTTGTCGGGGCGCTCGGTAGTGCCTTTCACAAGTGAGAGTTAATGCCACTCAAAAAGGGAAACTCGAAAGATGCGATTTCCTATAATATTAAGGAATTGATCCGAGCCGGGCATGATCCTAAACAGAGCGTGGCGATTGCTTTGAAAGTCGCAGGGAAAATAAAACGAAGATAATCATTATATACTTCTTAATCCATATTCTTTTTCCGTAGCGAAAAGGCTACGAGGAACCTCATATGCCACACGTAAATGAGAAAATCGCTGCGATGTCCGGGAATCGGCATGTCCATGCATTTAAAGGATCGCCAATTGAACACAACCCTCATGGGTACACTACCCCTGTAGATCATTTCCTGAAGAGCACCGATGAGGCCGTTAAGAAAGAAAGGCGGCTTGGAGGGGAAACTCGCTGATGCCACACAACAAGATCGCAAGACTGACCGGAGTAACTCCTGAACACATATCCTCTCCTCTTGACCACAGCCCTCACCATGAGGCGAGGTGTGCCGGGATGAGTGACACAGAGATGCGCCAGTTCATGAGAGAAGAACAGGCCGAGGGTATGCACCCAAGCCTGCGAGGAAAGCGATTTTAATCCTCTATTTTTTCTTTTATTTTCTGAAGCATGGGTTTTGGATGTCCTGAAAACTTATCACCGATTGAAAAGAATCTTCCTGCTGTATCCATCACCTTATCATCAACACGAATGACTTTCCATTGCTTCTTTTCTGGCATGAAATTGTATTGATAGTGATTGGTTAAAATGCTTTTGAAAAAAGGATTATTCGATTGATTCTTTGATGTCTTTGCATCTGATCTGGCAATTGACTATTGCTAAATGGCGTTCGATTTCTGCATGCTGTCCGATAGAGAAGTTCATCAACCATTTGGGAATCTTACCCTGTCGGAACTGCTTACACCATGAGAACTTCTCTTCATCGTAATATGAGAGCACCGCGAGGTATCGGTTTATGTATCCGAGAATCAGAGCGATTGCTGCGAGGAATAGGAGGGTTTCGATTGTTGTTATTACTGCTGCACAACCGGCAACTACCATAGCACCCGCGAGGGTCTGTCCTCCTGTTGCATATCCTTCAGGTAAAGCAGGGATAGTAATCCTCTGGAAGATATCGCAGAACATCAGATAACAGATTATGAATGCAATCTGCGCTCCCAGAATCATGAAGATGATCCTCTGGAATCCAAGCGAATAATACTCGAATGCCAGTTTCATTAATTTGTAAGTTTTACTCATTGCTCATCACTATTCCAATCCGGAACTTTCTGCTGAACATCAGTCTGGATCAGTTCTATCATGTGTTCTTCGACTTTCCCTTTATAGATTTCCTTGAAGGCATCCTTTAGTTTCTGCGGTAATCGGAATGGTCCTAATGTTCCCCATCCTTCTGGCATCGGCATAAGTATTAATTAAGTTTGAGTTAGTTATATAACTTTTGAACGTGAAAAGATAGTTATGCGAGACTATGATACTTCACGGCATGAGCCTATCGGTGTAAGCCGCAATGTAATTAAAACAACCCCTAACCGAGTGACCGCTCTCTGGTTATTCGGCGTGTTCATGGTTGCATCCGTGGCATTCGTTGGAACGTGGATTGGATATTGCCTGTTCGGAGGGTTTACTGATACAGCTTATCTTTTCGGGTTCGGAGTGACGTTCCTGATGTGTAGCGTTGTTGGGTGGTTCACGATCATCATTCAAGAGAATGCACAGGATATCAAAGTCAAGATTGTGCGAGAGGGGTAGAGATATGCATACGCAGAACTGTTATATGTGTAAATACTCTGCTCTTATTGAGGTAACATCTTTTTGGGGAGATATATCTTTAATGACAGAATGCAGAAGTCCCCTATTGACTGTCAATAAGCATGTTGTTAATAGTATGGAACAATTGAATTTTATATCCGTTCTGGGTTGCGCTTCGTTTGAATCGAATAACCCTAAAAAAGAATAAAAAGAGAGGTAAGATAATGCACTTTAATACAACTCAAAATGTAGTGATTGCGTGGGGGGGATTGGTTATAATGTTCGCTATTTTGCTTCAGATAATCCCCTATGTTGCCAACTATTTTTTTGGTATAGTTGTAGGTATAGTAAGTGCCAGTTTGATTATGGCAATGATAATAATGTTCGCGGGAATGGTTATTTTGAGTTCTGCAACTGGGACACAATTTCCATTCGATGTAATTTCCAAATAAAAAATTACTTTTTTATTTAATTAACTTCCCAACTATCCACGCAACTGCCACATATCCGGGAATCAGCAAAATTATAAACGTTGCTACTCCGGTGTCGTAATCTATGAATGGCATGAGGAATAATGGCCATAGAACCGATAGCGAGGAATAGAGGACATAGAATGCTATCCCGAATGCGAACAAAAAAAAGAGCAGTCCTGCGATCCATCTGAATAATGGAACTGGTGTAATATCACCGCATTTGTTGCATTTAATTTTCAGTCCGAGCATTGGATCGTGACCGGTAACCATTCCGCATTTCCGGCACCATGAAGGGGGTAACATAGTAAAAAAAGATTAAGTGAAGCATTCATCCTTGATGGTCACGCGAAGAGTTCGGAGGAGGAACGCGCGGCCATCTTCAGATAGGGACTGGTAGAGCTGAGTGTAGATTGCCCGGGCAGCATTGAAGTCATCGTGGTTAAGATTCTGGTCCTTGTCAGTTTCTCCTTCCCATTTCAAGCCATCTTCATACAACTGATCCATCGTGGTGATGGCCAGATAAACGGGACTCTTTTTTAATCCCTCCATTAGTCGGTTTGCCATACACTAAAATGATCTCGATTAGTTATATAAGTTTTTACTACTTTAAAAAAAGAGAGAAGTTTATTCCGGGATTACCAGCCAAGTTACAATTCCACCAACTGCAAGGAATATCCCTGTGCCTATAAAGATGTAGTTCAGTGTGTGTGACCGGAGCGGGGGTTCGTAATCTTCAGGATTAATTTCTTCTCCCGCTTCGATACGTTCATCCCGTTCCTTCATAAGGAGCCAGTCCTCATACATCATCATATACCAGCGCCGAAATCCATAGGTGGCGAGAAGGATTCCCATAACCAGCATTGCGCCCAAGATTTCTACTTTCAGAATACCAGTCTGGGTATGTGACATTGGGACCGCTACCGTTTTTAAGATCTGTGAGGTATCGACCATATAGTTAAGTTATTGTCATGAGTTAGTTATATAACTTTTGAGTGGATAATTAATCTCCATGAGAAAAACGCCGTTTGTTTTACTACTTCTTATATGCGTTGTTGCTTGTATTTCGGTTGTTCAGGCAAGTCAGACTGTTCCTTTCGCTCCTCCGGGTAATGTAACTGGGAATTATTCATATTATCAGGGGAATGACTTCTGGGAAGTTAATACAAATTTTCCTATGAGTTCGCAGGATATTGTTTACCCGGATTGGTTATTCGGAATGATGATCGCTTTTATGGTAGTGACCATTTACTTCGGGCTTATCTTTATGTCGAAAGACCCGGCACCGTGGGTTAATGTGATCGCGTGCGGGGTTCTTATTTTTGGGCTTGGTTTATCCGCCGCGATGATGGCCCCTCTTGTCGGATATACGCAGTTGTTCCATCAGGTAGTTCCGACAGTTGCAAATGGAGGGGTTGTCGTACTTAATACCACCAATACGATTTACGTTAATGAGATTGTTGTCTATACTATGGGATCATGGATCTCTTATGCCTGTTACGGTATAGCAATAGGAGGTGGGTTTGTTTTTATTATTGCGGGGTTGCTCCTCCAGATGAAAGCGGCTCGGGTAGTAACCAATCAGGTTCAACAGGAAAAGATCATGGGGGGCGAGATCAACTTCAGAACGAAAGAGAATCGGGGTCGATGATGAAGAGACTTGTTATCCTCTTTATTTTATTAACGGTTGTGCTTGTCTGCGGATGCACGACTCCTGCGAATGTGGCTAAAGAAGTCCCTAACGTTCTGAAGAATGTTTCTGCTGAAATCTCCACAATGGAAACTCCAAATATCACACTTGAGACAGTGTTACAACCTTTGAGAACCTCTGTGGATTATGTTCAGCCTGCTCGTATAGTGCCAACTCCCATATCATTGAAATTACCGGGTGAGCCAGTGATAGGGGAATGGACTTACACCGGAGATCCTGTATATCAGTGTCATGCTACATTTACTCCGGATTCGAAAGCGTTTGCTTCGTGTTCGTCTGGTGATGTTCGATATGCCACGAAATCTTTTATTTGGACTCAAGTACCGAGTTCGTTTAACTGGATGCGGAACTATACTCTAACGGATATTCTGGATAATAGTAATTATACTGTTTTGTATAGTGAGCATACCGGTGAATTGACAAGTGATATTATGCCCGGTAATGGGTATTTTATAAAGGTTGGTTAGGACTATGGTTACACTTGAAGATATCGAAAAGGAAGTTGCTGACTCGTTTATGATTCGGGCCGCAATGAACCGCACTATGAAACAGCTTGAGAAAGCAGTTGATTTCTTTATCCGGAAGTATGATCGGGAGAATGGGACTCGGATCTGTAAGGAAGTGATTCTTGGGAAACGCCATCTGGATACGTTTGAGAGGCAACATGCTAATGCTAAATTCGGTGCTGAAGTTGCTGGCCCGTTAAACATTATCTCGAAACTGAACAAAGCCCAGAAGCAATATATTTTCAAGCGGATGGGTTGGGATATTAACGAGGTGGAATGAGATGAATGAAGTGTTTTTTTGCACCGGCATTATTATGCTCACAATAGGTGTTTCCCTATATGTTCTTGGATATTATATAATTGAAACAAAAAAGATTGTTGTCTCCAAGCAGGATGCTATCATGGCAAAGTTGATTGAAATTAAATTTCGGTGATTCATGGATCGCAAGAACTTATCGCGCTCGTATATTAAACAGGTCGGTGTCCGGCAGATCGTAGATGATGTAGCCGAGCAGAGGCCTCCGGCACCCATCAGGCCGGTATCTGCCGGTGGGATTCTGCCCGGTGGCGCTCCTGCTGCTATGAGTCAGGAGTATCTCATGTTTGTCGATGGTACTGATGAGATCCCTGAACGGTTGCGCTCTAAAGTATGGGCTGTTACCAGTCGGATGAATCAACTTACTTATGTTCCTGATTATATGGACTTCGAGCGCCTGATGCACGGGGTTTATGCAATCCTGATCAACATGTCCATCAATGATGAGATTACCCTGAAAGATTATGAAGAGGTTGTTTACTATGTCGGTATCCAACTCCGGAAGTCTGTTAAGGGTATTGAGAGGAAACATGTATCTCCTGTCTATTCTGAAGTCGCACATCAGGAGCTCACTTCAAAGTCTATCCTTGAAGAGCAACGTAATTCCCCTGCAGCAACAAGTCTGATGGCGCGTATCGGTTCTAAAATGAGGGTCTGATGGCAGCAGGTACTTTAATCACTACATCAACGGCGGTGGCTTCTCCCCCTGTTCAATTACTGACAGAGACGTGGACTACGTTTAATCATCAGTTCTTCATGTATCAGATGTTCAGCGCGATTGAACTGTTAATCATCGCGTTTCTGTTCTGGGTGTTCCGTCCGTATATCTCATTCGTTGTCTCTAAAGTCTGGACTCATCTACCCGTCATCGGGATTATGATCGGGGTTCGGAACGCTGCACCGATGGGGGGATTCGTGCTTCGGAATGGGATGTACCGGAAAGAATGGCGAAATACCACTATGTACTTTGTTAAAAAGTATCTCGGTTCGTTCTTCTTTATGGGATGTCCGTTTGATATTGTTCACATGGATCGCGGATTTGTTCAAGATCCGATTATGAATAAATATATTGTGTCTCTCAATGCACAGGGATACCCACGGTGGAGGGATGTGCAGGATGCGCTTGATGTGAATGATATTGATCCATTAAGTCCGATCACTCATGATCTTGCTGAAGGGTATGGGTGTAAAGATTATACTGAACTTCGAGAGTATCTTAATCCTTATGGCCTGACAAAAACTACGATCCTTTATGCTCCGAAATACTCAAATATTCCGCAGGATTCCCTACTTGGATTCGGGAAGAATGCTCCTCCCGGAACTATCGCGGCATGGATTGATCACTGGTTTGAATTTACTAAACCTGATATCGATAAGGATAGGATTTTAGAATGGTTGCCTTACATCGCGCTGATTATTGTGATCTGTCTTGGGGGGTATATTCTCGCTATGGCTGTTCAACATGCAGGGGGTCGTTAGATGACTGATGCTACATGGACAGTATTACCCTCACTACAAACATGGACACAGTTACAGCAGCAGTTCGTGATCTATCAGGCTCTATCGATAGTCGTAGCACCGCTCATTATTTTGGCAATGTTAATCCTATTCCGTCCGGCATGGTCGTTTGTCTGGGCGCGGTTAGTAACCCATGAGCCTATTGTATGTCTTGTTGATCGATTGACCCGCGAGATCAAACCTGATAAAAGATTCCGTAAGAAGAATGGAGTTTTTTATTTCCTACGCCCGGATCCATCTGACCCAAAACATCGCAAGAAGTATTTCCCTGAACCATTCCTGAAATGTTATCCGGGGAATTTCTACTTTACTGGTCTGCCGTGGGATATTGTTGATGCAGATGTTAAAGTGCTTGAAGATCCACGTTTTCAAAAAGCATGTAATCAACTGAAGACAGAGGGTTATGGAAATATCGATGCACTTGAACAGGCAATTTTATTCTCTTCGATGACTCCTGCGAATCATAATGATCCTAAATCGTTTGATCCCCGCCTTAAAGACTGGATGAATCGTAGCGGGTTTAAGACTTATGCCGAGATGAAAGCGAAGATCAATCCTAAAGACTACACCATAGAGAATCCGATAGTTAAACAGTTCTTTACTTCCTGTCAGATCTCGGAGTTCCTCGGTTATGGTACTGATATTCCTGAATCAAATATTAACGGGGAGTGCCATGATATTTACGAGAGTAAGAAACCGTCTGAAGCGGCGAAGCGGAAGTTTCAGAATATGTTGCCATATATCATCGCGGTTATGCTGATCTGTGCTGTGGGGGCTGTCGCAATAGTAGCGATAGGACTTTGATCATGAGCGAAAGATTAAGTGATTTGAGCAATAAAGGAGTTAGATAAGTATGTACCGCAGAAAAGAGATTGAGATCGTTGTAAGACTCCCTAAAGAGTTCAGGATCGAGTCTCTGGGTACGAAGACCATTCCTCTTGATGAGAATCTTATTGTTACTATCCGGGAGGATCACCGGAATATCGGGTCGATGAAATTGAAGGATGCCCGAAGGAAGTATGGTTAAAATGCCACAACAGTATCATTGCTCATGGCCGGGATGCCCCCGTACATCCCCGCCGCTTGAACCTGCACAGCTCGCCCGTAGGGGTGGACTTTACTTTTGTCCTGAACATGCTCAAAGACATTCTGCAGGGGAACAACCTCCTCAACAGCAAGGCGGGGGCGGGTTGTTTTCCGGTGTTGATCGGATGAACAGATATCTTTAATTTCTTTTTTAAGTTGATTTAACATACCTTTAAATATCTTTAAGACAAGTATAGTATATGGCAAAGACACAGAAATGTGAACACCTGAATGCTGATGGAACATGTAACAAACCATCACGCGAGAACTGTAAGAAGAAAAGACTTCCATTCGTACCAACGCTGATCTGTCATCATGTAAAGGTGGATTGATCAGTCAATGACAAAGTTTAAGATACAGACAACAAATGGGATGTGATCAATTATGACAGACGACGTGGTTTTATTTCCAGTATGGAAAGAACTTGTTAAAATTGCATCGGAATGGGAATATGGAAGTTTCCATGAGCATCTTGAAATCGCTCTTATCCTCGGAGTGGACTATGGAAGCAAGGAGTATTACTCCGCTATGAATAGTGCGAGTGATGCGCTTGCAGGCGTGGGTAAGCGTATTGAGTGCGTTTACAATAAGGGTTATTATGTCCTTAAACCGGATGAGTATCCGCGAGCGGCTTATGAGGATACAAAACGCTCTGCTGATACGCTGAAGCGGGGCATTAATAAGATTTATGATGCGCCCCTTCAGAAGATGGAACACGGTACGCAACAGAAGATCGAGGCGATTACTACCCATATGGGAAGGACGTATGTTCATCTGGTATCCGCAGCAACGGAAGTAAAAGAACTTGCAGGGATTCAGAGGAAACAAAAAATGCTCGCAAAAGGCGCAAACGGAAAGGTGGAATAGTGGCGATCAGAAAGTCATATGGGTTCGTTGGCGATACTGGCGTTGTGTGCGAGCAATGCAGTGTATCGTTACGACCAAAGGGGTTGTATCGAAAGGGCAATCATTTATACAAGAGATATCAATGCCCCATTTGCTTGAACGCAACTATCTCTAATACCCCAACATCTGAAATTTCAATACAGAACGGGATTATGAAGATTACATGTCTTGTTTGTAAAACAGAATTTGAAACTCCGTTCACAACCCCAATGAAACGAAATTCTATGGTGTGCTACGTATGCAATCAGAACAACAAATCTAAAGGTGATTAATCATGGCAGACTTTACAGTTAAAGTAAGACTTGACGGCATCCAACCGATGCTCATGCACAGCAATCAGACATGCAACCCACTCAACAAATTCGCAAAGGCGATGAAGGCGATCACCGGGAAGCGTAAGAAAACCGATGAGGATTACGAGGCACTCTCAAAGATTGAGTGGGAGGCGGGATTGTATTTCGATGACGGGATCGGTCCATTTGTTCCATCAATCAATGTGGAAGGGATGCTCCGTGATGCTGCAAAGAAATTAAAGAAAGGGACTGATGTTAAACAATCTGTTCGGGTATTCCCGCTTGAGATTCCGCTCGGATACAACGGACCCCGCGATCTCGACGGATTGAAGAAGATTGCATTTTCTGGAGATAAAGTCGATGGTGAGGACTTCTTTGATTCTCGCGGGGTAGGTGTGAACCAATCAACAATTATGCGAACCCGCCCGCGCTTTAACAAGTGGTGGATTGAATTTGATATCATTGCCGATGATACCATTTTCAATATGGATGATATTATTCATATCCTTGCCCTTGCCGGGACCAAGATCGGACTGAGCGATTATCGTCCAAGATATGGAACGTTTGAGTTCTCTATCAAGAAGTAATATTTTTTTTATTGGGATTCGTGGACTGGACCGGAAGGGAGGGGATTGGAAAGGAATGGAGAGGACCGGATAGGAAAGGAGTGGATTCAAGGGATCGGACCGGAGGGGACCGGAGAGGAAAGGACGGGAGAGGACCGGAAAGGAATGGAATGGATTGGAGAGGACCGGACAGGAAAGGATGGGATTTCATGGAATGGAATGGAGTGGATGGGAAAGGAGGGGATTGGAATGGATTTCATGGACTGGAGCGGAAGGGACTGGAGGGGAGGGGAGAGGATGGGAATGGAAGGGAATGGATTTCATGGATGGGAAAGGAGGGGATGGGAAAGGAGGGGGGTGGAGGGGACAGGATCGGAATGGATCGGAATGGATAGGAATGGATTTAATGGATTCAATGATTACCCATAATCCCTTTTTTGCACAATACTTTTAATATGGTCAAACACTATATCCATGTTTGATTATGTCCGAAGATTCTGCTGCTTATCACTATGTTAATGATCGGGATGATAGAGCAGATGCGTTAAGGAACCGGCAATTGAAGGATCAACAGACACTCGCTCGTTTACAGAATATGATGGATTATGTCGGGCAGCAGCCCGGAGTTATCGGGACACGCAATCAATCTCTCGGAATAGTGCCGATGGGGGATCTCCAGAGGGTGTCTGCCGGCCAGCAGATTGTTCAGAATCCTGCTTTTCTTAAACAAGTGATAATGCCAACTCCAATGCCTCAAGTTCAAAGACCGATACCTGTAAGCACAAAGCCATATGTTCAGAAGATCCAGAAACCGCCTCTGAAGAATGTTGCATCTATCTTGTATTCCGGTGGGATACAAACCGGGGTGCCGGTAAAGAAATGGCCTACTTCGTTTAAGAAAGCATTCCATAAACCTACTCCTGATGAGAGTATTATGAGAGGGTTGAGTAATCTGAATGGGATGTCGAGAAGTTTACTTGGACGGGGGAAATGAGATGGCCGATCCTGTGGTAGAGATTGGGGATGCATTCAGAAGGGGGCAACCCGTAATAACAATGCAGAATTTATCTCCCTCTGTTAAAGCATTATTGAATACCCCTAATAGTCTTATGCCCGTCGATAAGCGCGGAAATCTGACGACACGAATCCCCAACGTATCAGAGGTATTCTGATGGGCTGGTCAGAGTTAAGATTAAAAAAAGTGTGGATGCTACGGGGGTGCTCCGTCGGTGGAACGGGAGAGGCCGGTTTTTCATCCGGTGGAGATGAAGCGGATCCGGGATACTCATCCGATCCCGGTAGTGATTCACATTCGACAAATCCGGGTGTTTCAACTTATGACGGTCCCGCAGGCGATCCGAATGCCAGCGCTGCATACGTAGGTATAATGAGTGCATCTGCTGGCGGAGGATTTGCTGGTGGATTCTCTGGGAAAGGCGCAACGCAGGAGCAGGTTGAGGCTGCCACAAGAACCGCTTTGGAAGCGGGGAATACTGCGCTGGCAGCGGCCATAGCACAAGCCTATGGTAGCACAGATATATTGAATTATATCGCACAGGATATCTCACAAAAAGCACAAAGAGATACACAAAGAAATGCGTTATTAAATATATCTGAATCGGTTGCTGCGAGAGAATTGGCTGCATCCCAGAATACTATTTTTAATCCGGTATCAATGAAAACTCCGGGATACTTTGAGAATATCGCGCCTACGTTTCCGGTTGGTTCAGACGCTTATTACAATCAGATCGCACAGGCACGGATGTATGAACCATCGGGCGCTGTTGCTTTAACTGCGTTGTCTAACCAGCAAATAGACACATGGAATAATCGGGCGCTCGGGTTGAATCTCGCTCCAAAGGTATCCGCACCATCACCGGAAAAAACACGGTTGAACTTGGATACTATAGAGGACATCAGATTAAAGAGCGGCCTCTCTACTGAATTGATGGAGCGGTTTTATCCTGTAAAGTATGGTGCGCAGCAATCGGACTATATCAGTAAAAACGGCTTGAGCGTTTATCGTCCTGATCTTGGTGTAAATATCAGACCGCTTAATAATCCTATGGTGATGGATCTTCCGGGTCCAATGGGAATGAGGATTCTGGGAATGGATGGTATTTATAAAAATCCATCACCCGCTGTACCGGCAGGGCGGTTCTCTCCGGCAAATAACGGAGGATTCATGGATGCAATCGGTTTTGGTATGTTTACTGCCGGAGCCGTGATGTCAAAGAACACCGAGGATTTCTTCAATACGATCAATGACGCAATCCCATCATCCCCACTGTTCGGAGATGTACCTATCTATGCTAAAGGGATTCTCGGTGTCGCAAAATCAGTACCACAATTAGTTTCTTTTGTTCCTACGGTGCTTGGAGCGTCGTATATTTACGGGAAAGATCCTGCATGGGGAAATGCGCAGATAATCCCCACTGCTAAAGAGATGGGGGGTAGTATGTTGACCCAAGCAACCAAGCGGCCTGAAATGTTTGTCGGGAATCTCGCAGGGGGATTTCTAATTGGGAGTGAGTTCGAATCTTTAGCGGCCCCATCATTAACCCGCGCTATGGATTACGTTCCACACCCGGTATTAAATATTGCAGAAGTACCGACTGTGGGCGGGATCGCATACGAGAGTGCAACGAGCGCATTTATCGAATCGAAATTAATTAACTCTCCCTTTTTACAAGGTGTCATCGATCAGGCTGGATTAGTAGATCAATCCTCTTCGACAAACAAAGGTGTGTTCCTTTCAGTCGAAGCCAGCCGCATTATGAATCCGAGAGTAGTTGCTGGTATGGGATATGGTGCAGAAATAACACCACGCGGTTTTATCGGAACCCGGGGATTTGTTGACACTTTTTCAGATGTGGGCGGTCAATTACAACGGGAGGGCGTGAAGTATGCTCCGTTTGAATTAACAAATGGTCAAAAACTCGTTCAGACATTGGTATTCGAAGCATCGGCAGATCCATTCACTAAATCAATAATGACTCTGAACCGCGATCTTGCTATCACCGATGCAACATTAAAATATCCATCCGTGGGAGCCTTGTTACAAGGAACTACGTTACAACTCGGTGCAACACATGAATCAAATCTCAGACTTCATATGGCGTTAGGTGCTGCGGGAGATCGAGCTGTGATTGTTGGATCTGATGGTCGTCCTGATTATTGGGGACCAGACGTTACAAGAAATACTATATTACCAATTTACAAAGGCGAGCAAGTTGTATCAAGGGGTAGTGATCTCGATGCAAGTATCAGTCAAGCCGTGATGAAAGATCTGCGTAGTTCGCTGATGGGTGCATATTCAGGAACGCCAATACAACCTGCTCGTAATACGTTGTGGGATGCTGATCTCATTGAACAAACTCAAACAAAGATCGTGTCTAAAAATGGGTTGCCTATAGTAGATATGGATATATTCAAGCAATTCAAAAAAGGGAATGTTTATAATATACCAACAATGTTTTCATCTGAATTTATGCCGGGAAAGGAACCCCTATCAGCAGCGCAAGTGTCAGCATTAAAAGTTCTACTCAAGCAGACAGAAAGCACTCCGGGATTGCATGAACTTGTTGATATGTATCATGGGATCGCAAAGGAATCTGCTGGATTGAATTACAAACAGGCGCAGTTGTTGGGAACCGTAGAACATGTTTCATTGACTCCTGAAACTCAGATGGGAATGTTCAAAGTATTTAACAGGCTTGGAACAAACCTCAAATTCGTCGGTTCTATGGAGATGGCAGGGGTTGTCGGGACTGATAAATATCGTTATGTAGGTGAATCCGATTTAGATGCGGAGATTGCACTAAAAGAGATGCATCGCGCTGCGGTAGAGATTGGGGATGCATTCAGAAGGGGGCAACCCGTAATAACAATGCAGAATTTATCTCCCTCTGTTAAAGCATTATTGAATACCCCTAATAGTCTTATGCCCGTCGATAAGCGAGGGAATAGAATGGATGCGTATATACATCCAGAATCATTACTTGCAAAATCTTTAACCGGAGCAGATATTGGTTACGGGGGTAGAGGAACGAAAACGGGGATACAACCAACAGAGATACTTCCCGATTCTTTCACATCCCCAAAATCAAAAGTCCACATTGCAGAAGTTGGTATGACAGCAGATACCCATAAAATATTCGGTGCTGATACAATAGAAGAGCATACCGGTGTTTTGGTTCGACAATGGGATTCGATTGCAGGCCCGGTTTATGGTGGAACCCCGGAATATAATGTTATGTCGGGATTAAGCAGATCTGTAGATGTTTCAAAGAAGGGGACGCTCCAAGCTGCATTTCAATTTAACCTTGCTACTGGTGCAGCCAGTTTAGAGATGTTAAACGTTGGATCGAAGTTCACAAAAGATATCCAGTCAGTTATTCCGACATTAAACTATATCTCGAAAACAGCATATGAGGAGGGGGAGGTCAATCTTGGTATGCGATATGAACGCATGTCAAATATTATCGATCTTCTGGGTAAATCAAAAGGTTATGATTATAGAATCGAACCCTTTGAAGAGATAAAATTAGAGGGTGTTGCTAATAGGCCTAATATATTAGATTATTCGGAAATCGATAAACTGGTCGGGATAGATCGATCTCTCAAACCGGAGATCGTAACAAGAGAGTTTATGGGTATTGATGAGAGTAAGGGGTTGCCTAAAAGAACCCCTCCCCCAGAAAAGCGCGGTTTCTCATTCGGGATACCCGGAGAAGAGCATACAATGGGTGCTCATCCGTTAGAGTTTAATGCCGATGTTAAAGGTATGGCGGTTGCGAATGTTGCCGGTACTGAAACATGGATAGATTCCCCCACTGATACTATTCAGAAGAAGGCAAGTCGTGTTTTCGGGGCCGGTAGTGCGGGAGAGAAGCCTATGACCTTTGTAAATATTCCGGGTAAAGGAACTCACCACACCGCTCTTACAGGGGGTAAACCAGTAACCGATTTAGTAGATATATATGCTGAATCGAGAGGCATTGCATCTCTGGCATATAAACAAGCACAGTATGACCTTGGTAAACGATGGGAAGAGAGATCCGATCTTATTGCGAAGCATCTCAATACGATGGGTGAAGATGTTGGCCAGTATATCAAACGGGATATACTTCTCGGGTTGCCACGCGGTCCCGCTGATATAGGTCTTGTGTCAGGGCTTGGGTTGCATGTCGGTCACACCCCATCCAGAAATGAGAATTACCCTGCACAACTAAATGAGAAACCGTCAGGGGTCAGTCTGATGGGAATAGCAACGGCGGGATCTGCATTGCTGCAATATCCATATGCAGTTGTACCCAATGCACAAAACGCACGGTATCCAACAACATCATTTACAGATCTCAGTTATCCGGGAATAGGATTGAGACCTTATCCACAGAACACATATCCGGGGCAATCCATGTATCAAGCCGGAGGTTATCCGTTCTTGAATATATATCCAGACAAAACACTGTATCCAGAACGGATCACTTATCCAGAGAGAGTACCATACCCGGATACAACACCATACCCAGAACGGACCCCCTACCCGGCTGGAGGTTATCCCACGAACAAACTCCCGTATCCTATGCCTCGCGTCTGGCCTTGGGAAGATCACCCATCCACAACTCACATCCACAAGAAAAAATACAAACCGAAACCCTCGATCCTGTTCCGGGAGATCCTACCTATCATCACTCCGATAGAAGAGATGAGTGGATTCAAACAAGGGAAACCGTTCTTCCGTGCAATCGGCAACCAGCAGATCCTCGAGATCAAACCACAGAAGAAAGATTATCTCCACTGGGTTGATGTCGATCAAGATGTCCGTGAGCTGCAGCAGAAGGATACGCAGAATAAAGTATCTGATATGACGGGGATGCAGTTCTTCAGGACCGCTACAAAGCAGGAGAAGGCCAAGACCGGGAAACCGATTATGGCATACAACCCTACACAGCAAGAGTTGAACATGGCGAAACTGACAGGGATTAAAAGCAACAAAAAGAAAGGAAGGAAAAACTCATGGTTCTGAAACATTACGTTAATGAAGAGGGAAGTATTCAGGGACTCGTATTATTTTTCCTGATGATCATATTCGGATTTACCAGTTATATGTGGCTCACGGTCCCTTTGAGTGATGGGATCTCAACAAGCGTAACTGCGTTCTGGGCTTCATCTACAACCGCTCCGGACGCTGCGTATATCGCGGGATTCCAGAACCTCGCGGCTTTGAATAGCAGTAGCACTATTGCGATGCTCATAATGATTCTTTCCGGGTTAAGTTTTCTAATCGTAGCACTCCGAAGTAAGTTTGGGGTGAACTGATGTCGTTTAAACCTTTGAGAGCGATGATCGGGTTGGTTGCTGCACTTGCAAGCCTCTATGTGATTTACGGCACGTTTGGCACGGCCCTGATGGTCTTTAAATCGTCTGCTCTGGCTCTGCTTCCCCATCTTCATCTTTCAGCCGGCTGGCTAGCAATAGGAACACTGGCAGGAAATAATTTCGATCTCTGGTTTAATATGGTCTGGGTCGTCGGAGTCTCTTTAGTTGTTTATACATTTTTATCTGCAATTTCATCTACTGATTATGATTTATCGGGGGCTGGTGGATTATGATCGCGAAAATTCCAACCCACGTCTACGATCAGATCATTTTGTGGGGATTTCATATATTTGGACTCAACATTTGGGTTTCAAAAACAGCGAACCTTCCCGGCGGGAAAATGGCTTGTACGATTGATGTTAGAGAGAAGAACGCTTCAGTTAGTTTTTGTAAGGATGCGAACACGCCAGCAATTTTGCTGGCACAGTATTTCTCTGAAAAATATGTCAGAGACTTCAATGACGTGGTGCAATATCTCCGACCGGAAGAAGTCTACCAATGGAATTTGTTGAGGAATTCAAACGCCCAGAGTGGGGACCCGCATCCAAACACATCTGCATTTGATCAGGTTCAAAAATTAATTGTTGAGCGGGCCACGCAACCACAACCAGACCAGCGTGATGTTGCTTGAACCATTTTTATCTGCAATTTCATCTACTGATTATAATTTATCGGGGTAGTAAATTTATGAAAGACCACACAATATGGTTTTGGCTTTATTGGGGATGTTGGTTGGTATTTTCTTTTTGTGATATTTCCTTAAATGCTGCTGGTAAAGAACCTGAGAGGTTGTTTGGTAACATTGTTGGAATGTTTTTGATAGGATATGTTGGATACCGTATTCTAAAATGGATTTATGATTATTAAAAAATGGTTATCTCTTCCTGTAAATATCATAAATCACACCAACTACGGGAAGCACAACAAAGATCATCAGGAATAATGCCTGCATATTCAATGGGACCGCTCCATAAAGTTCTGTGCTGACACCGATGATCGCTATAACCGAGCCGGGTAATACGAGTGATTCCTGTCTGATTGCCTGAACTCCGAAGATGATCAGCAGGACAATTCCGGAGAACATTGATACGCCGAATATTCCTGTTCCGAATGCTGCGCCATACCATGTCAGGAGATCGCTGAACATCGCACCGAAATCCCATGTATGAGCGTTCCATTGCGCGAATGAGATACTGGTAGAGATTGTTGGAACTGTGTAAACCATTATGTAAGCACCTCGCCCGATCTACCACTTAATATCTGGAACCATGCCCATCCTTCTATGATGAATACTACTGCACCAATGAGCATGAAGATCACGGATGGAACTATAGGGAATGTTGCTTGTAATGCAATGAGGATTCCAATGGGGGATACCAATATCAGTGCTGCGATAATAAGCGCCTGAATGATCATGCGTATTGATAATAATGCAAAATCAACTAATGCCGTCCACCCTCCATTTCCTCCGGAGAATGCACTCCAACTGGATGCTAATGCACTAAGACTAAATGTGCCCTCGTTATCGAGAGAGGATAACGGACCCAGATTGATCGTCCCCGCCCATTGTGGAGCGGCTACGGCTGGAACATAGATAATTGCGATGTTTAAGATCACCATGAATACTGCTATATCGAGCGCTCTTAATCCCATTAGAATCCACCTCTTCCTTTCTTGGTAATGAATCCTATTATACCAATGCATATCCAGAAGGCGCACATTGTAACAAATACTGTTCCCTGCACACCGGGTGTAAACCATTTCACGGTGTAATAGAAGAACAACCCCATAAGTCCTACTCCTATCGTCCCTACATAGACGGTGGATGCTGTGAATGCCGATGAGGCTAAAACGATGATGATGATCGCTGCCCACTGGTCATAAACATGACTTCCCGTTAATGATTTTCCCACATTAGAATCGTAAGTTTCGGTGATGTTATTCCATCCCCCGGCTGATGGTACATATGCAGAGAATCCGTATCTTAAAATATCACCTGATGGGCTGGTTACACCTTCGATATATGAGAAATTATTAACTATGGATGTTGCTGAAGTTCCTGTATAGGTTGTCGTATTCAAAACATACCCCGACTGATTGATAACTTTTACAATGGTGAAATTTGTAGCGCCGGTCGGATCATTGAAATTTACGGATAGATTCTGGATCGTGCTGCTGAATGTCTGATTATAAATATTGTATGTGATGAATCCCGGAGTTGGGGTGATTCTGATAAACCCGGTTATACTCGTAGGGAGAGAGATAAGGATATCTGTTCCCTGCGTTGGTGGATATTCAACTATAGAATAATCTACTATATCTCCTGATTGTGCTGTTCCGGTGATATTGACCATATATCCCAATGGGGTTAATAATGGCATTCCAATAGATCCGTCGGTTCCTGTAATACCACGAATTGTATTGTTCTGTATAATAACTGAAGAGGATATTCCTATAAGTGTGGAAGTCCAGTTAGATGGCATTGTATAATTCAGAGGTGTGACTGTTACTGATAATCCTCCTAACGGAGTTCCTATAAGATTCTGAAATATGAGTCGGTATAATTGTGCCTGATATACCAAATTCGTTGTATCTTGCTTTGTTGATATGACTATATAATTTAGTTTTTCCATTGTTGAGTTGGTGATTGTATTATTAACAGTTAATTTGACGGTATATGTTCCAAGTGCCGGATAAACATGCGTCGGACTTCCTACAAGGCTTGAGTATGGTGCAGGAGAGTAAAGATCATCTCCGAAGGACCAGTTATATTTCCGTCCACTCAAAGCATTTGAAGTTCCCCATGTAGAGAGATCGGTAAATGTTACTGACATTCCCACACTCCCACTAACCGGAGTCGCCTCAAAATCAGCATGTACCCAACTCGCATTATAAACCGGCACCACATACCCCACTCTTGTAGTAGTATTCGTGACGCTGTTATTCTGCCATAAGTATGCGGTTAGGGATACGGTTTTTGCGCCTACGGAATCATATATGTGTGTATCCGATGAGTTATAGGATAATAGAGTCGTTCCATCTCCCCAACTCCATAGGTATCGGTTCGCAGAGAAATTATTTTCGGGTGTGAATAAAACGGTGTGTTCATTCGCCCACGGTGCGGTATTATTCACTGTGAAGTTCGAGAAGGTTATCCAATCGTTTACTGTTATATTTGTATTGATGAAATTATGGACGGGGAAATCTATATGGTTTGTCAGGTTCCCTAAATATCCACTACCGAATCTCTGGATATTATCTTCATCGTCTTCATCCCATACTGCATCTTCTTCTGGGGGGGTGTAGTTCCAGTAGACCATTCGGATATCTGCGAAGGAAGCTCTGCCATCGGTTAATCCTTTGGTAGTGAATCCACCCGGTCTTGTGGCATTGATAAGAACCGTTCCTGCGCTATTATCAATAACAACATTGGTAAAATTGATACCCGCGAATGTTGTTGCATTTGCAGATACTCCGCTCGCAAAGAAATGATTTTCGTTGAATAGCATTACCAGACTGATATTATTCGTAATGTTCACATTCTGGATCTGGATGGTTCTATATCTGGGAGTCAGATTTGAGATTATCGCGTTGCCCGGAGGGGAGGTTGGATCTGTCTTAAATCTCAATGTGCTACCCGGATTCGGATCGGGATAGAATGGGAATAAATCACCTGCGTATGGTGCAGGAGGGGGGCTGAATGGACTCCACCGTGCAACGTTAGAGATGCGGGGTTCGTCGAGATACATTTTCGCGGAATTAACACCCGCACCAGTAATAGGTTTACCATGCACTACAGGATTGTTAGTATCATAGTTTCCCGCCATTGCTGTTGGTGCGGTTGCTGCAATACCATCAACATAAACCGTAACAATACCAGAGGTTCTTTCTACTGCCAAATGATGCCATGTGTTTACTGTGAGTTGGAAGGTTCCGGTTTGAGTTGCACCCGCCCAGAACTTCCAACCAGAATCCGTATTGGTAGAATCGTAAATACCCCATCCGTCAGTTCGTGCTGCACCGTCCGATGTGCGGGAAATGATTGTATCTCCTGTACTATCTGCCGTAATATAGACTTGTTTTTCGATTGTGAAGTCGCCCGTTCCGAAATCAAACGATGTGGACGATGGGGTTTGGAGTCTGTCACCCGCAGCGTTGAATAACGCGCTTGCTGTCCCGAACTTCTTATTCGATGTTTCGGTGGTTACACTTGTAGGTGTCCATGCAGAGCCCATCTCCCCGTTGAATGTTGTCCCTCCAGCAACACCATCCATATGCAACCATGACTTTACGCCTGGTAGATCCGAAGTAAGATTAATATAATTTGTCTGAACAGTTTTGTTTGTTCCATATGCGTCGGTTACTGTAAGATTCACAGTATAGCGATTCGCTACGGAGTAGTAGTGTACAGGCGGGACTTGTGAGTTGTTATAATAACCGTCACCGAAAGACCAGTTCCATGTTAAATGTCCAGTTGGGAAACTATCAGTGAATTGTACAGGAAATCCATAATTATTCCATTCGGTTCTATTTGCTGTAAATACATTACCAGTGCTGACAGTTACATAATTGGGGGCTGTTTTGGTTGAGGTTCCGTCAAGTCCGATTGTCGTTAATGAAACCGTGAATACCCCCGCCTGAGTATATTGGTGGGTTGGATTCCGAAGTGTGCTTGTCTGCCCGTCACCGAAGTTCCACGCCCATGAATACAAACCCTCCCCCACACTATAATCCACAAATGAAACGGTTTGTGGAACGTAAATACCCGTTAAAGGAGCGCCAACAAAATCCGCTCCGACTGTAGTATTAACATAGATATTCATCCTTGTAGTATTCGAGAGGGTGTTGATGGTTGGTTGGCTTACCATGAGCGAAACATTATGTAATCCCATCGGAATAAATGTATAATCGAGGTTGTGACTGGACGTGTAATTATACCATACGGTGTTATTGACACTCCAGTTCCACATCTGGGGGGAGTATGTCGATGTATCCGTAAAGTGGATTGCTACGGGTGGCTGCCCCCCGGTTTTGTTCGCGGTAAAGCTCGATATGGCTGGTTGTGATACATTAACCCAGAATTGTTGTGTCGATTCTAATTTCCCAGATAAACTTTCGTTGTTGAGTTGTATCGTGAAGTTGCCTACTCCGAATGATACGAGTGGTGCTGCTGTGGTTGCGAACACCGTTTTGGTATTATTTCCTACTACGATACCCTGATAAGACCAGTTACGGGTTAGAGTTGGGTTAATTGGATTATAGTAGTTCGTTACATCAGAGAACTGAACAGGTAGAGGTGCATATCCAGATACTGATGCGTTGTTGGTTGAAGCGTACATTGCACCATGCGGTACACCCCCCAGTGTTGCGGAGATGCCCGAAGGGGATGTGGTGTCGAGGGCGTTGATTTGGATACTGGTATATTTGGTTACTGAAACGGTGTCCGAAGTAATCCCAACATATCCGTATGATAGCGTGGCATCTATTCCTGTAATAACGGGGGCTATTTCGTTGTTCCAATATACGTAAAAATTACTACCCGATTTTAAAACCGATATTTTATAATGTGTGTTTGTTGTGGGAGTTCTTGTCACCGACGATCCGATTTGAACCCCGTTACCTAAATTATCCACAACAAATAACTGCATCCCACCCGACGCTTGATTGTATGTTGCCACGTATGCGTTGCTTACTCTGCCAGTGGCAATCGTAGTACCACTCCAAACAAACGGTAATCGCATAACATCTTCCGCAGACGTAGTATAAAAATTCCAAACATACCACCCATCGCCGTATTGTTGTAACCCGTTTTGATATGCTGCAATAGATTTTCCTGATAAACTTGTGAGTGATAGATATCCCAATGTTGGTGTAATCGCCCATACTGTGCCATCTTTTGCCGTATATTCCTCACTTGTATCCCAATTAAAATCATCCACATATCTTGTGGACTGCACCGTTGCCGCACCGTTGTAATACTCGCCAATCTGTGCGCCGCGTAGCATGGGTTTGTAACCATTCCCATAACTCACCGGGATGTTTGTGTATCCAACAACCAAATTGGTTTTTAATGTGAAATTATCGTAGATAACATTTAGATTTCCAGCGCCAGCAGTTCCCACGTTAGAATAGAATCCGAAGTATCCATAATCATAGTCACTTGCTGGTAGTGCGGTTGTGTTCGTTATTGTTGCCACAGTAGAATATGAACCCGCATTATCTCTGAACCACACGCTCATATAATTTGTATTCGGATCAAACCTAACCTTCATCCACGTAACATTCGTCCTATTATACGTCGCTGACGTATCCGCAGTTGCAACCAATGTATAGGTTCCTGCAACATCTTTCCATATCGAGAGGTTTGATGTACCTAATACAGTACTATTACCTATAACAACTCTATAATGATTGGAGAAGTCTTGTGATGCGATAAGAGCGCCAGTGAAGTCTGATGGACTCCCTCCATCGTTATTATTCTTAAATGAAAACTCAAATTCTCCACCCGCAGATTTATAGGATTTTAGTCTTGCTACCGCAGTAGTGTACGTATTCTCAACCAAGTTTAGAGATTCAGACGTTATTACTTCGGTTCCAGCCACAACTGTCGCGGGGGTTGTATATTTAGCGATTGAATACCGATACGTTGTATTTGTAGCAAAATCATCATAATACGATGTAGATACTGTTCTTTCGGTTGTGGCTGAGCCATTATAGAAATAAATACCATTATCAAACCCAGTAGATGCTTTAATAAATGATTGGTTGGTGGAGGTACTAAACGCTGTTCGGGATTCTGCCGGGTTAAGATATGTGAGAACAACAATACCCGATCCGCCATCTCCTGCCTTGCCTGTATATGCAGCTCCTCCGCCAGATCCGGTACCATTGATACCATTTCCTGCCGCGTTGCCGGCAAGTGCAGAATCTCCACCGATAGCAGAACCGCCCGTTCCGATTGGATTGTGATACCCCGCACCGCCACCAGCAATATACCCAGATATGCCGAATGTAGAATACGTGTTTAATCCCGCACCACCATTAGAAGTGTCTGCACCAGAAGCCCCCACAGCTCCGATACCACCTCCGCCACCAGCGTAACCGTTACCCGCCGTATTTGACAATCCTCCGATATTGCCCTGTGATGCTGTTCCTACTGTTCCCGATGCGGTTCCAGCACCGTCACTTGCTGCTCCGCCGCTTGATCCACCATTCGCAGAAGAACGTATAGCGGCAGTATCAGATTGTGAACCGCCCCCTGTACCACCTATAGCGGTATAGGTTGAACCGCCATTAACAACAACGATTGCATCTCCGCCGGGATTGCCCAGTGTAATAGAGTTTGTTAAACCCATTCCGCCCGGAGGGACGGTTATTGTGATGTAACTTGGTATAGTGAATGTATTGGTGATTACTCCCCCGGCAGCGCCGCCACCCCCTGCTCTTCCACCAGCACCGCCACCAGCAACTTCCAACGCCTGAACTGTTATAACACCGGGCGGGGGTGTCCATGTTGTAGTTCCCGTTGTATTCCACATTACAATGGTGTTCAAACCGTTTGTTGTAGTCCAGTGATCTCCTACTACTGTCCATGACGGATCTATAACCAATGGGTATGCAATAGGGGTGTCTACAAATTGTGGGACTAATACGATACCAATCCTCTTATTTGTTGATTTTGTCAGAGCATCATTATAGACTTGTAAGACGCGATTATAGTTTAGTTTTAGTTCCCCATTCTCGTAGGTATAATCCATCTCTACGCGATTGCCATTTGCATCAATACCAAATGGTTTTTCGAGAACCAATCCCGCCATTGTATTACCAGAACCATCATCAGCAACTATCTTAAACTGTCCACCAGTCCACGGTATTAACTTTGAACCTTTCTGGAGAGTTAGGGGAAATGATAATTGTTTATCCTCTTTTAGGGTGATGGTTTCTTTTAGAGTGTTTCCAGTATAGGAGTATGCAACTTCGATGCTTGGTATAGGCAAGAACCCATATGCCTTTTCACCACTACCATAGATTAACTTGATGCCGTCGTTCCTTGTCGATGCAGGAACGAACATTGCATTATCCACTTTCGTGTATGTGGTTGCTTTGATATTAGATTGGATGTTTTGAACGGTTACGTATCCTTTATCCAGTTTCACAGCGCTGTTTTGTTTCCATGTTTCCCCTTCTACCAACGGAGTTTTATCATCTGCAAGTGGAATAGGAGTTTCTTTTACGGTTGGTTGTTCCTGTGGTTTGAGGAAGTCGAATAGACTAACTGCTTCAGTTGTAGGTTGTTCTACGAACAGGGTTTCCTCTGCGGTTGGAATATCTGTAACTTCTTTTGTTGATACTTTTGTAAGTGCATCTTCTGCAAATACCGGGATGATGAGAAGCATCAGGATTAAAAGTATTGGGATAATAGATTTGAGTTTCATACAATCACTCCTATAGGTAAATCCTCATACGTCGGAATGGTCGGAGCGATTGCTAATGCACTCCCCGTATCCAGATTGATGGTTTCTATCCATACCTTTCTTGTCAGGAACTCTGCCCGAACTACTCGGCACTTAGTAGTATCGCAGGATTCAACTTTATAATAATAAAGCCATGGCACTCCGTAGGAATTTTGGTATCCATAATAGATTTCGGCTTTTGGTGATGTTGGTATAACAGACTGTTGCATCACGGTTTCGGTGTCGGTAGATACTGATACTTTAGAATCGGGATAGACTTGTAAGGATTTGATTTTGGTTGCCGTAGTGAATGACATCACCGTTGGGATCTTCATTGTCTTAACTGCATCAACTGTTGAATCGGTTTTCACTCCCCGTTCTGATACGGTTTCCCACTTTAATGTATCAGAAGGGATGGATTTTATTGCGCTGATTGTATCAGATGCCATCACCACCGGGAAACAAAGAGCGATTAGGATTAGGATGGTTAAGAGTTTCTTCATGTGTCAGCGCTCCATACAGCAGATGCTCCCGGAACTTTCGGGGATGCGATTACCCCTTCCTTCACTGTGAATGGAAGGGCATACCACAAATACCGTGCCTCATAGTTGTCACCAGAGATATGTTTGTATTCAAAAGTAAGTGCGGGATAGTTATCGACATGGGCGATTCCAATACCCCCATCATAGAATTGGATATATCCTGTATGATCGGGAGAGCGGATCTCCCACTCTGCGCTGACTGGGAGGATGATTACCGCGAGGACGATTACAACGAGGAGCAAGCGTTTCATTTACGTTTCCTCCGTGATGGATTAACCGGGACTTGATAGTGACATCTCGGACAGCAAGCATAGTATTTGGAATTACCCCCGTAACTCCAAGTATAGTTACAATTCTGACACTTCATATCAGTATGTATAGAAAGAGGTTGTATAAAAAGAAATTGTGGGGGTTTTATTCTTTCCAATACCACATACATCCACACAACCATGTCTGGAATCGCACCCACAAAGTAATATTACATTCGTGTGAACAGATCCATGCGGGAGAGAATCGGTGAGCGCAGGATTTACAGGATGCACTACCGTATAAGGTCATTTATAAACCCCATGTAATCTTTCCTATCTTTCCCAAGCAATCCATTATAGGAGCAATCTTCCGAACACCAGTAGAGTTTACCATCGGTAATAATATCCTTATGGCAATATTCACATTTCTCGTTAGTAAACCAGACGGTTTTATAAAGACGTTGTTTCTCCATCATTAGTTCATACGCGGTCTTTGGAGGGGTGGTCATCTCCCGTTCCCGTTTGTTCATCTTATCTATCAATTCTTGCGGGTTTGAGAATCTGAAACTATGTTTATCGCACATTTTAAATCACCAGTCCATAAATTTCTGAAATCAACATCACTACATACATCACAACCATCACTCCGTCGGATAATCCGCCATCCCACCAATCCCTCCAGCGCCCGGTGAAGTAGATAACGAGGATGAGGTTTGAGATACACCATATTTGCATAGCGAGGATGTGGGCATGAAATAGATTATTGTAGATTACTCCAATAATAGAGATGACACTTCCTAATACGGCGAAGTCAAGTCCTAAATTTTCAGGTAGCATACTTCATCCTTCTGTTTGAAATCCTTACAGATCCGGTATATACTGGATACTGCATACTCTGGGCAGTCTGATGTATGGTATTTCGTGCAGTCTACGCACCAGACGAACATTATTCTCTCACCACAATCCAGTTCTTTGGTGATATTGTAATTCGTGTTTGACATTTCGGGCATATCTCAGCACCACCATAGGTATCTCCCGAATAATGAGAGATGTTCTTTTGCCACATACAGTTTGGACATTTTAAGATTACTTTTGGTTTCGTCTTTTGTGTGCGATCTATAATATGTAAATGATGATCTTTCATTTAACCACCTTTCTAATAACCAATACCGTTTCCGTACCTTCAGTTTGAATTGATATTCTTTTTAAATACGGCACTGGTTGATACTCTCTCACCCCCTCCCGTTTGCACAATTCATCTATGAGTTCCTGCGTGGTAAACAGTCCGGGTTTATCACAGCCCTTTGCATACTGCGGAGTAGTTCGACAGAGTGTGCAGTATGCTCTCCATTTTGTAAACGTCTGCTTTTTCTCCGAGAAGTTTCTATAATCCAGATGTTTACATCCCTTTCCAGATTCACAGAATGTTAATCGTGGCATCCCACATCACCCCTTATGAGAGAGATTGCCTCAAATGTTGCATCTGCCGCACCCGATGAGTAATCCCCACCAACCTCGTTTAGATTCTCAACTTTTAGTTCCAATTTCTCAATCACACCCTTCATCAGCCATGCTCTTGCACCGGGATGATCTAAACAACCGTGATTTTTTGTAATCATCTGGTTGTATTGTTCAACATTACCGTCACAAGTTGGAAGTTTTAAAACGTGATCTTGTGGACATCCGCAGGCACGACATAATTTACCAGAGTTTACATCTCGTTCTATATACGAAAACTTTGGGCAATTCCCGCAGTTGGGCTTCTGGTCGGTCATACAAATACTATCCTAATGGGCGATGATAGTCCTATAAACATACCTAATGTGAAGGCTAACACTGCCCACCAAAATGCTGTGTTGTAGGGTACTGGATCAGTCATCGGGCATACCTTAATACACTCGTAACGGTCACGTACTGATTGACAAATCTTTGTTGAATATTGTGCCCCACTTGCGAACAAACACTTTCCAAGTTTGCTACGGTACACGCAATCCCTGAATGTCCATATACCTTCATGTTCAGGGATGATCATGGTAGCCATCTCCGAAATGAATTATCTGCAATCATCATACAGACATTTGCCAAATCAATGCACTCGTCCCTAATACGTGCTGCTTTAATAGAATCAAAGTCGTTGTCTTTCATGGTATGGATGAGTTCAGATTGTAATTCTGAAAATTCCTCCGTTAATTTACGGGATAGATATTCGGGATTGCAATTCTTCCAATGCCCTTTATGATCGTGTTGTTTGAGAGTGGACTCCATGAAGTTCGCAAACTCTACAACTTCAAACCGTGCACAAATCTCATATTTTTGTGTAGTCATTACTTCCACCATCCATCTTTAATCCCCTGCTCTCTCACCGCTTCTGGATTGGTGCGGAGAATTTCTACAAACAACCTCACCTTTTAAATGTCGATCTCTCCCGATAGTTCATACTGAACATATAACCATTTGTCCAGTAGTGCAAGCGGATCTGGACGGGATCGGGTATCGTGTGTGCAATTATCGTAAATGTCGGTTCCCGCAGGACACGGTTTCTTATACGGAAGTGCCGTTCCGAGATACCGCCCGCAGGTGCATTCGTGGTTACAGTGTTCTTTGGTAACTGGATGATAATCAGTCATGGCTCGCCTCGCAGGGATTCTATTTCTTCAAGTATCGGTTCGTATCCTCCGATAAGTACCCACCCGTCGTTAATGTTATCTTGCTTAAAATCATCGGAGTTGATTGTATGTGCCGCAAGAATTTTAACGACTTTCTGTAACACCCTCTCCCTCTCCTTCTTTGCCACCTCTGCATCGTGCTTCTCATCAAATGCACACATCTTCTGCGCTTCTCTGATAAATTCTTTTGATACTTCTGTCATTACCGGATTGGGGTTATTCATTTCCTCATGAAAACGCTTTGCATCTTCACCGTATAAGATACCGTGTGCATCCATTACCCGCTCTCGTTCTGCTTTCAACTCTTCTGATAGTGGGCGGGAACGGAATATTTTTTCCATATCTTCATCGTCAAAATCACAACATCCTTTACGATCTCCCTTTCCTCTATGAGGACATTTTTTACAAGTGTCGTCATTGGTGTGCGGATTTGATACATTCAGACATGATACACGCCACTGTTTTAACATCTCCTCACTTATGATGAATAGTGGTTCGGTCATTGTTTTACCTCAAATGATTTACAACCCACCGTGTCAATCAAATCAATCATATCCTTTGTCAATGAGATTGCCGTATAAGGTTTGGTGCAAAGATATTCTGTCAAACAACCAAAACTTCTACCACGACAACATATCATAAATTTACATTTCCAACAATCACTCATCAAAATCACCTACACCTAAACCATTTACCACAGTGAGGGCACTCAATTTGTGTTCCTAAATCTGCATGGTTGATTAGTACGTCATTTTTACAATATGGACATCTACAATACATCAAAATCGCCTTCCCACAATACCTTTGCATCTTTCCCACCATGTAATCGCCATTTCTTACCATCGAATGATGGAACCAATCCCTGCTCCCATAGTTTGACTGCTGGTAGGAATGGATAGTCGTCTGTCTTGATGGTATCAGTATATTTCCATGCGTCGCGTGGTAGTTGGAAGAACGAGCCGTAATAAGCCCCCACCGAATCCCACACCGATGCCCGCACCGAATCCCACACCGAATCCCACACCGAATCCCGCACCGATGCCCCCACCGAAGCCCACACCGAATCCCGCACCGATGCCCCCACCGAAGCCCACACCGAATCCCGCACCGATGCCCACACCGAATTCCACACCGAATTCCACACCGAATCCCACACCGAATCCCACACCGAATTCCACACCGAATCCCGCACCGAATTCCACACCGAATCCCACACCGAATCCCGCACCGAAGCCCCCACCGATAGCAGAACCGAAGCCCGCACCGATGCCCACACCGAAGCCCGCACCGATGCCCACTCTCTCACCAATGCAATATGCTCATAGGTAATCTCTGGTGTTGTAATTTTGAATGGATGAATAATGGATTTTCTGACAAGAATCTTATTGAGTTGTTCTAACCATTTCTCTTGTGCGTCCCAACATTTATTCTCGTAGGAATCAGACCACCACGAGGGTTTAATTTCCTCATCCAATTTGAAAATATATACCGCTTCGGGATTAATATAATCGTTATTCTTGGGTGCAATATCAACCCTCGCAAACTGTAACTCGTGCGCCTCGGATTTATCGTCCTTATACCCCGCGAGTTTAATTAATTCATCATGCGAATCAATACCAAACTTCCACGTAACCGTCCGGTTCTTGTGGATTAGACAACTAAATGCTTTATACATCAAAATCACCTTCCTCTATGGCTTCTACCAGTAAGTTCCAACATGTTTTATGTCCACGAATTATCTTTGCGCTTAGAAATGCGGCGTATGTTAATTGAGTATCCGCAATAACCTGTCGTACCTGTATCCACTCTAACAACTTGGATTTACTGAGGGTCATTCTCCACCTCGCAGGGATTCTAACATGCGGATGAAACACCCACAACCACAACCACCTTCTTCTGGATAAATACAGTAGTTGTCGTCTTCTGCAAAAGATTTTAATTTATCCAACACCCTCTCCCTCTCCTTCTTCCTTATCTCTGCATCGTGTTCAGAGAGTTCGCGGGTGCGGATTATATCACCCAAAGAAACATCAAAAACCTGTTCTTCGTAATACTGTAATTGTTTCTCTGTAATCACATATTCGCTCATTCAATCATCCCTTCCTTTCGCAACTCATCTTTCCTCGCATTAATCTGCATCAACACATTCTCTCTCTGCGCCATCGTACCACTCTCAAAGAGTTGGGCTTGCTTCTCTACCAGTTTGTTGAGTAGAGTATCGCGGATCATGGCGTTACCCATCTCCCGGTTTTGGTATCGACTTCTTTTTTCGGATGATGTAACCTGTATGCTTTTCTGTTGAGGGCGTTTCGGGATTCGTTTCTTTGGTCCCGTCTGGATCTAATACGCTGCTTATCGCCAGTCTCAAGGCATGTAAAGCATCGCTCACCTTCTCGTTTTGAAACAATTTTGTTGCAACTTGGGCACCGGAACTTTCCGGTATGGATACCTGTATGACACTGGTTGCAGTAGGGTCGTGTATTGGATAGATCAAGGTAATCGGGCTTTCCGTACACTTCAATGTCGGGATGATGGGGAACCTGACTATCACCTGCACAACTGCAACACGCAGGGTTTTCCCGCATGAACGCGGCTTTGGCTTCCTTCCAGAGTTCGGACTCCCAGACTTCTTGGTTGTGCTCTTGGTGCTTTTTGATACGTCGTCTTTGTGGGTTTGTGCATTCATAATCATTCATCCTTCACTCTTCTTATCGGGTTTTATGCTGCATGTGCATTGCAAGTATCTCCCTTGGCACTTACCTCCGGGAGCGAAACATTTGGCAACCCTGCGCGAGTTGTATCCATAGTAGGGACATTGCATTATTCACACCAACCGAGCTTGCGCTTGTTTTGTGCCGTAGATTTGTTCTCTTAAAATCCTTACAACATCTGGATTCCATTTCCATTGATATCCGGAATGTGAGCTACCGTTAGGATTGATTACTGTGAAGGGTAAATTCTCACCATATCCCTTACCTATGTTCGTGGGTTGCCATTGAGAGATCGCCCAATACTGGAAACCGAGTTGTGCGAGTAACTGATTGACGGTTTTGTTCGACATAGAAAACTCCGCTCCGATCTGCGTTGCGTTGAGAT